>JALYWY010000386.1 GCA_030852475.1 Actinomycetota bacterium
CCCGCATCGCCACCTCGACCCGCTGGTTGCAGGCGGCGAGGGTGGCGCGCGCCGCCTCCGGCCCCAGCTCCCGCCACCACATCTCCGCCAGCCACCGCGGCGCCGAGTCGGCCACCGCCGCGGCGGCGGGATCCGAGTCGTCGTCGAGAAGCGCCGCCGTCAGCTGAGCGCGCTCGCGCACCGCCCGGCGCAGGATCGCGTTGACGAAGCCGGCGGCGTGGGCGGCGCCGGCGGCCTTGACCAGCTCCACCGCCTGGTCGACGGCGGCGTGATCGGGGGTCGCGTCGGCGAAGAGCAGCTCGTAGAGCCCGAGCCGCAGCGCCGCCAGCACCGGCGGGTCGAGGAGGCGGGTCGAGCGCCCGGCGAGCCGTTCGATCGCGACGTCGCTGGTGCCGCGGCGCTGGACCGAGCCGTAGGCGAGGCGCTGGGCCTGGGCGCGGTCGCGACCGCCGAGGCCGAGGCGATCGGCCTCGGCACGGAAGGCGCGCTCGGTGAAGGCGCCGTCCTCGAAGGTGGCGCGGAGAGTCGCGAAGGCGAGGGAGCGCGCCGGGGAGACCCGCCCGGTGGCGCCGGACGCTGCCCTACCGCTGCTCACGACTCCGGCAGCGGGTGTCCGCGCAGGTAGGCGTCTGCCGGCATCGGCTTGCCACCGGGCGGCTGGACCAGGTCGAGCTGCAGCGCCCCCTCGCGACAGCCGAGCAGCAGCGCCCTCTCGCGGTTCACGAGCCGCCCGGGCTCGAGCTCATCCCCGACCGCGAGCGCACGGCGGACGCCGAGCCGCTCACCGCCCGCCATCTCGAGGTAGGTGCCGACGTGCGGGTTGAGGGCGCGGACCTTTGCCGCCAGCTCGGGCGCCGGCTGCTCGGGATCGAGCCGCCGCTCCGCCGACTCGATCTTCTCCGCGTAGGTGACGCCCTCCTCGCTCTGCTCGGCGAACTCGAGAGCCCCTTCCGCCTGCAGGTCGAGGGCGCGGACGAGAAGCTCGCCTCCCACCCGGGCGAGCCTGGCCGAGAGCGACTCGAAGTCCTCGGCGGGATCGATCGGCACCTCCTCCACCAGCGCCACCGGGCCGGAGTCGAGGCCGGCGGTGAGGCGCATCACGCAGACGCCGGTGGTCGGGTCGCAGGCCATGATCGCCCGCTCGATCGGCGCCGCCCCGCGCCAGCGCGGCAGCAGCGAGGGATGCACGTTCAGCAGCGGGAACTCGGAGAGGAGCGGCTCGCGGATCAGCTGCCCGAAGGCGCAGACGACGACGGCTTCCGGCTCCGCCGCCCGGATCCGCCCCAGCGCATCCTCCTCGTTGACGTTCTCCGCCTGCAGCAGCTCGAGCTCCAGCTCCTGAGCGGCGACGGCGGCGGGAGGCGGCTTGACCTTGCGGCCCCGCCCTTGGCGGCGGTCGGGCGGGGTGACGACAAGCGCCGGGCGGTGCGGCGAGTCGGCCAGGCGCCGCAGGACCGTCGCGGCGAACTCGGAGGTACCGAGGTAGGCGGTCCTCACGCGTCGGTGCGCGGCTCGCGGAGCTCGCCCTCGTCGGCGATCTCTTCCTCGGAGGAGGGGCTGTAGCTGCTGCCCTCGCGCAGCGCCCGCAGCGCCGCCTTGCGCTGTTCGCGGATGGTGCGGTCGAGGATCAGGACCCCGTCGAGGTGGTCGATCTCGTGCTGGAGGACCCGCGCCTCGAGGCCTGCGGCCTCGATCACGATCGACTCTCCGACGACGTCGCGGCCGCTGAAGCGGGCATACAGCGGCCGCTCGACGTCCATCGAGACGTTGGGCAGGCTGAGACAGCCCTCCTCGGCCACCGCCATCTCCTCCGAGAGCCACTCGATCTCGGGGTTGATCAGCGCGGTCGGCTCGCTTTCCGGACCGGCCTGGAAGACGAGCAGGCGGCGCAGGGCGCCGAGCTGGGTGGCGGCAAGGCCGATGCCGAGCCCGTCGCGCATGATCTCGATCATCCGCTCGACCTCGGAGCGCAGCTCGGGGCCGAAGTTGCGGACCGGGGAAGCCTTGCTCTTCAGGACCGGATCGCCCCACTTGATCACGTGGGCCAGCGCGGCTTCGCGCCGCTCCAGCATCTCGACTTCGAGCCGCCGCTCCTCGGTCTCGCGCTCCTCGGTTTTCACCTCGTCGCTCATCGGGCCTGAGTCTAAGGAGGTCAAGCGTTCTGATACTTCCTGGAGGAGACGATGCCCAGACCCCGGATCGCGATCGCCACCTGCGCCGAGTACCCCGCCCCGAAGGCGGATGACGACCTCCTGCGGGAGGCGCTGCGAGAGCGCGACGCCGAAGGGGTATCGGTGGTCTGGGACGAGGAGGGGATCGACTGGAGCGGGTTCGACGTCTGCCTGGTGCGCTCGACCTGGGACTACCACGAGAAGCACTCCGAGTTCTTGGCCTGGGCCCGGCGGGTCGAGGCGGTGGCGGAGCTGCGGAACCCGGCGGCGACGATCGCCTGGAACAGCGACAAGACCTACCTGCGGGAGCTGGCCGAGCGGGGCGTGCGGACGGTGCCGACGGCCTGGGTGAGCCGCGGGTCGGACGCCGACCTGGAGGGGATCCTGGCGGAGCGGGGTTGGGACGAGGCGGTGGTGAAGCCGGTGGTCGACCTCGGCGCGAAGAACCTGCAGCGGGTGCGCAGGGGCGAGGGATCCGGCGCGCTGGAGAAGGCCCTGCGGCGGCACGAGGCGATGGTGCAGCCGTTCCTCCCCTCGCTGGAAGAGCAGGGAGAGACCTCGCTCGTCTTCGTCGACGGCAAGCTCAGCCACACGGTGCGCAAGCGACCGGCGGCGGGCGATTTCCGCGTCCAGTCGATCTGGGGCGGGACGGTCGAACCGACAGAGCCGGAGGCGGCGCAGGTGGAGCTGGCTGAGCGGGCGCTGGAGACGCTCGGCGAGGCGCCCCTCTACGCCCGCGTGGATCTCGTCGCGGGGCCGGACGGCGAGCCGCGCCTGATCGAGCTGGAGCTGATCGAGCCCAACCTGTACATGGACACCGCTCCCGGCTCCCCGGCACGGCTGGCCGACGCCGTCCTCCGCCTTCTCTAGCTACTGCGGGTCGACGTCGACGCCGATCGCGACGTCCTTCAGCGACCGATCGCTCGCGCGCCCCTCGACCACCTCGCGCACCGCCGCCACCGTCCCGGCGCGGTCGTCGGCCTTGATCAGGATGCGGCGGCGATGGCGGTTGCGGACGCGGAACATCGGCGCCGGCCCCAGCAGCTCCGACCCCTTGGGAAGCCGCTGGCGCAGCTCGCTCGCCACCCCCGTGGCCGCCGTGTCGAGCTTGTCCTCCCGCTCGGCGGAGAAGTTGATCCGGACGAGGTGCGAGAAGGGCGGGTAGTGGAGCGCCTCCCGTCGCCCCAGCTCCTGCTCGAGGAAGCCGGCGGAGTCATGGCGGGCGGCGTGCTCGATGCTGGAGGCGCTGGGGGCGAGGGTCTGGACGATCACCTCCCCCCCGGCTTCGCCGCGGCCGGAGCGGCCGGCCAGCTGGGCGACCATCGCGAAGGTCCGCTCCTCGGCGCGGAAGTCGGGGAAGCGCAGGGTGGCGTCGGCGTCGAGGATCGCGCTCAGCGTCACCTCGGGGAAGTCGTGGCCCTTGGCGACCATCTGGGTGCCGACGAGGACCGCGCTCGGGGTTTCGTCGAAGCGGGCGAGGATGCGGGCGTGGGCGCCGCGCTCGGCGGCGGTGTCGGAGTCGAGGCGCAGGACCGGCATCGGATCCAGACGCTCGGCCAGCAGCGCCTCGATCCGCTCGGTGCCGGCGCCGGCGCGGGAGAGCGTCGTCGAGCCGCACTCGCCGCAGGCGCGGGGCTGGGGCTCGGAGTGGGCGCAGTGGTGACAGACGAGGCGGCCGCTGTGGCGGTGGACGATCAGGGAGACGTCGCAGTTGGGGCAGTCCCAGTGGTGGCCGCAGGAGCGGCAGGTGAGCCAGGGCGCGAAGCCGCGCCGGTTGATCATCACGATCGCCTTCGCGCCCGCCGCGCGCACCCCCTCCAGCGCCTCCCAGGTTTCGGCATGCACGGGACCCGAGCGCGGGTCCGCCTCGCGCATGTCGACGAGGTGGACCGGCGGCATCCGGCGGCCGTCGACCCGTCGCGGCAGCTCCAGCCGCGGCAGCTCCAGCCAGCTCTCCGGGCGCGGCGTCGCGGTGCCGGCGACCAGGACCGCGCCGCTGTCCTCGGCCCGTTTGCGGCCGACCGCGCGAGCGTCGTAGGTGGGGTCGCCCTCCTGCTTGTAGGAAGGATCGTGCTCCTCGTCGATGACGATCAGGCCGAGGTCGCGGACCGGGGCGAAGATGGCCGAGCGCGGGCCGACGCAGACGCTGGCCTCACCGCTGCGCAGGCGCATCCACTCGTCGTAGCGCTCGCCCGCCGAGAGAGCCGAGTGCAGCACGGCGAAGCGGTCGCCGAGGCGGGCGCGGAAGCGGGCGACCGCCTGCGGCGCCAGGCCGATCTCGGGGACGAGGACGATCGCGCCGCGGCCGCGTTCGAGCGCGGCCTCGACCGCCGCCAGGTAGACCTCGGTCTTGCCCGAGCCGGTGACGCCGTGGAGGAGCACCTTCCGCGGTGCCTCGCTCTCGCCGTCGAGGGCGGCGACGAGCGAGCTGACCGCCTCCTCCTGCTCCGGCAGCAGCTGGGGACGATCGGCCGAACCGGCGAGGCCCGGCTCGCCCGGGATGCGCCGCACGGTCGTGCTGCGGGTGGCGACCAGGCCGCGTTGCTCGAGCCGGCGCAGGGTCGCCCGGTCCGAGCCGATCGCGGTCGCCAGCTCCGGGGCCGACATCTCCCCCGCGCGCAGCGCCTCGAGGACGGCGCGTTGCTTCGGCCCTAGACGCTCGCCGCCGTCGAGGGCGGCCTCGCCGGCCGGCAGGATCTCCGC
>JALYWY010000387.1 GCA_030852475.1 Actinomycetota bacterium
ACCAGCACGCCGCCGCGGCCCGCTTCCTCGAGATGGAGGCCGACTACGAGGCCGCCTGGCTGCTCACCCTCCAGGCCGCCTGGATGGCTGACAACTCGAAGCCGAACTCGCTGCAGGCCTCGATGGCCAAGGCGAAGGCGGGGCGCACCGGCGTCGACGTCACCCTCGGCTGCGTCGAGCTCTGCGGCAGCGTCGGCTACACCGAGAACGAGCTGCTGGAGAAGTGGGCTCGCGACGCGAAGATCCTCGACATCTTCGAGGGGACCCAGCAGATCCAGCTGCTGATCATCGCCCGCCAGCTGCTGAAAAAGACCTCCGCCGAACTTCGGTAGCCAGGGAAAGATGTCGACGGGCCTAAAACCGGATGCATAGTCCCGGTTTTAGGCCCGTCGGCCTGTAGCGTGGCGCCTCGTGAATTTGATCGAGGACCTGATGGAGCGATCCCCGGCCTCGCGGCTGGGGATCGTTTCCGTTGATGCCGAGGCGAACCGGCGCGACTGGTACTTCGGCGAACTGATCGCCAAATCGGCCGGGCTCTCCGGCGCCTTCGCCGCCCGCGGGGTCGAGCGCGGGGACGTGGTGATGACGCTGGTCGGCAACCGGATCGAGTGGGTGCTGAGCCTGCTCGCCTGCTGGCGGATGGGCGCCGTGGCCCTGCCCTGCAGCACGATGCTGCGCCGGCACGACCTCGAGCACCGGGTCGCCGCCGCCGACCCGAAGCTCTGCGTGGGCGAGGAGGAGCTGCTGGCGGAGATGCCGGGTGGAGTCCCGCTGATGACGATGGCCGACGTCGCCGAGGTCATGGACGAGGACCTGCCGCAGGAGCCTCCTACCGCGGTTGAGGAAATGAATCCTGAGGACCCGGCGCTGATCGTCTTCACCTCCGGCACCACCGGCGAGCCGCGCGGCGTCGTCCACGCATACCGCTACCTGCTCGGCCAGCGGGCTCAGGCCGAGCACTGGTTCGGCTCGCGCAAGGGCGACCTCGCCTGGTGCACGACCGCCACCGGCTGGTCGAAGTCGGCCCGCAACGTCTTCCTCGCCCCCTGGATAACCGGCGCCGCCGCGGTCATCCACGACGGCCGCTTCGACCCCGCCGAGCGGCTCGACTTCGCCGAGGCGCTCGGGGTCGATGTCCTTTGCCAGGCGCCGACCGAGTACCGGATGCTGGCCCGCCGGACCGCGCTGCGGCCGCTGCCGAAGCTGCGGCGGATGGTCTCGGCCGGGGAGCCGCTCGACCCGGAGACGATCGCCGCCTTCCGCGAGGCGATGGGCTTGGAGCCCGCCGACGGCTACGGCCAGACCGAGACCGGCCACGTCACCGCCAACCTCGTCGGCGAGCCGGTGCGCCAGGGCTCGATGGGCAAACCGCTGCCGGGTATGGAGACGCGGATCGTCGAGGGCGAACTGCAGCTGCGCGCCGCCTCCTCCCCCACCTTCTTCTCCCGCTACCTCGACGGCGATCGCTTCGAGGGGGAGTGGTGGGAGACCGGCGACCTCGTGCGGGAAGACGAGGAGGGCTACCTGTACTTCGAGGGGCGCGGAGACGACATCATCCTCTCCTCCGGTTACCGGATCGGCCCCACCGAGGTCGAGGCGGCGCTCCTCTCCCACCCCGCCGTCGCCGACGCCGCCGCGGTCGCCGCCCCCGACCCCGAGCGCGGCTCGGTCGTCCGCGCGATAGTCGTCCTCCGCGATGGCTCCCCAACCGACGATCTAGCCCGCGAGCTACAGGAGCACTGCAAACGCGAGACCGCTCCCTACAAGTTCCCTCGCATCATTGAGTTCGCCGCCGAGCTGCCGAAGACCAACAGCGGCAAGATCAAGCGGGCGCAGTTGCGAGGCGAAGCGGCGTAGCCGCTCCTAGGCGGCGGTCAGCTCGGCGGAATCCACCGGCCTGCCCAGGTGGTAGCCCTGGGCCATGTCGACGCCGTAGTCGCGCAGCATCGTCCGCGTGTTCTCGTCCTCGACGAACTCGGCGATCGTCTGCTTGCCGAGCCCGCGGGCGATCTGGACGATCGCCTGGACCACGAGCTGGTCGGCGTCGTTGCGGGCCATGTCGCGAATGAAGGTGCCGTCGATCTTGATCACGTCGAAGGGCACTTTCTTCAGGTAGGAGAAGGGGCCGGCGCCGGCGCCGTAGTCGTCGATCGCCACTTCGCAGCCGAACTCGGTCAGCCGGTCCGCGAACCCGGCCGCGGTCTCGAAGTCGTCCACCCGCGCCGACTGGGTGATCTCGAAGGTGCAGCGGGCGGGGTCGGCCCCGCCTTCGTCCAGTCGCCGTTCGATGAACTCGAGTACCGACAGGTCCATCACCGAGGCGCCGGAGATGTTCATGTGCAGCGAGACGGGTGCGCCGGCGCGCTCGCGCTCGCCGATCAGCTCCAGCGCCCGTGCCACGACCCAGCGGTCGAGCTCCTGCACCATCCCCGAGCGCTCCGCCGCCTCGATGAACGAAGCGGCCGGCAGCAGCTCGCCGCCGTCGTCGGTCATCCGCAGCAGCAGCTCGTAGCGCTCGATCCCGCCCGAGGCGAGGCTGCGGATCGGCTGGGTCGCCAGCCGCAACCGGTCCTGGGTGAGCGCGTCGCGGATCTTCGCGCTGGTGGTCTGCGATCGGGCCATTTCCGCGCTCTGTCCCGGCGCGTGGAAGAGCATGATCCGGTTCCGTCCCTCCGCCTTCGCCTGGTACATCGCCTGGTCGGCGGCGACCAGCACCGCCTCGGCGCCGGCACCGTCGTGGCCGCCGAACATCGTGATCCCGAGGCTGATCGTCGCCCCGCTCAGTTCGGAGTTGAGCGGCAGCCCCTCGACCACCTGGGCACGCAGGTCCTCGCCGAGCTGCAGGGCGCCGGCGGTGTCGGTCTGCGGCATCAGCACCGCGAACTCGTCGCCGGAGAGCCGCGCGACGAGGTCCGTCGTCCGCACTCGCTCGCGGAGGATCTCCGCGACCCGGCGGATCAGGACATCGCCGGCCTGGTGCCCGTAGCGGTCGTTGACCTCCTTCAGCCCGTCGATGTCGATCACCATCACCGCGCCGCGGCCGCCGTAGCGGGCGGTGAAGGAGACGTACTGGTCGAGCTCGGAGCGGAACCGGCGGCGGTTCAGGAGCCCGGTCAGCGGGTCGTGGTCGGCGAGGTAGCGCAGTTCGGCCTCGGTCTTCTCGGCCCGCTCCAGCGCGCCCTGGACCACCGCCCGGTCCTCGGGCGGAAGCTTCTCCAGCACCGCGTCGACCGCCGGATCCGGCTGCCCAGGTCTTTGGTTGTTCTTGATCAAGAGACTGACGGTAGTTCGCCTACCCGCTCAACCGCCTCCTATCCCCTTTAAACCGCGATGTAGACCCAATTTCAGCGAGCGCGGAGGGCGAATACTTGACTTGCCCGTTCACGGGTAGGTTCAAAGAGATGCCGAACCGCCTCGCCCAGGAGACGAGCCCCTACCTCCTGCAGCACCGGGACAACCCGGTCGACTGGTACCCGTGGGGGCAGGAGGCGCTGGAACGGGCCCGGGAGGAGGACAAGCCGATCCTGCTCTCGGTCGGCTACTCCGCCTGCCACTGGTGCCACGTGATGGAGCGCGAGTCCTTCGAGGACGAGGAGACCGCCGCCTACATGAACGAGCACTTCGTCAACGTCAAGGTCGACCGCGAGGAGCGCCCCGACGTCGACGCCATCTACATGGAGGCGGTGCAGGCGATCACCGGCCACGGCGGCTGGCCGATGACGGTCTTCCTCGATCCCGACGGCGTCCCCTTCTACGGCGGCACCTACTTCCCGCCGGACGAGAGCCGCGGGATGCCGAGCTTCCGGATGGTGATGGAAGCGATCGTCCACGCCTTCGAGACCAAACGCGAGGAAATCCGCGAAAAGGCGCCGGTGACGCG
>JALYWY010000410.1 GCA_030852475.1 Actinomycetota bacterium
TTCCGCACCCCGGTGCTGGGGCGCGACCTCGAGATCGCCGCCACCGAGCGGCTGCTCAGCGGCACCCCCGAGAACCTCCAGCGCAAGGCCTTCCTCGGCCTCGAGCTGCGGGCCGGAGCCGGTGCCAAGTACCAGCTGCTCGTCTTCCCGCGCCAGCGCAAGGCGCAGCTGGTCAAGGTCACCGGCGAAGGCTCGAAATACCTGGCGATCGCCAAAAACGAGGCGGCGATCAAAGGGATCAACGAAGCCAACGTCCTGCGGCTGCGCGCCGTCAACGTCACCAGCGGGCCGGAAAAAGGACAGGCTCAGCTCTTCGCCTACGTCGGCAAAACGCTGGTCGGCGAAGCGACCGACGCGGGCGCCGGCGAGTTGACCGGCCGTAACTCCGCCGTCATCGTCGGCACGATCAAAAACGGCAACGGGGTCGTGGCCAGCGTCGACGACGTCGTCGTCCGGGTGCCCAGCCCGTTTTAGCCGCCGGCTTTTTCTGTCGACGTCCCACTCAGGGCCATAATTTCCAGCCATGTCCACCAGCACGATCGAGCGACCCCGGACCGCCGGTCCTGGCTCTGGCCTGGGAGGCAACTGGCGCGTGATCGTCCGCAACGACAACCACAACACCTTCGACCACGTCGCGCAGACGCTGGCGTCAGTGCTGCCGGGGGTCTCCCTCGACCAGGGATACCGGATCGCCGACACCATCCACAACGGCGGCCAGGCGATCGTCTGGACCGGCCCGCGGGAGCCGGCCGAGCACTACTGGGACCAGCTCGACGGCGCGGGGCTGACGATGGCGCCGCTGGAGCGCGGGTGAGGCGATGCTGCGGCAACTGACGGGGATCGCCTGCGCAGCGCTCGCCCTGCTCGTCCTGCCGGCGACGGCGGCGGCCGAACCCGCGCTGCCGCCGGGCTTCCAGGACGAAGTCGTCTTCGACGGGCGCGAACAGCCCGTCAACTTCCGCTTCGCCAAAGACGGCCGTGTCTTCGTCGCCGAGAAGCCGGGCCGGATCTGGGTCTACGAAGACCTCGAAGACGACGTCCCGACGCTTTTCGCCGACCTGCGGTCCTCCGTCTACGACCTCGGCGACCGCGGCCTGCTGGGGCTCGAGCTCGATCCGAAATTCACCGAAGGCCGGCCCTACGTCTACGCGCTCTACACCTGGGACCACGTGCTGGGGAAACCGTGGAACCCGCTGACCCCCGAATACGGCGATCCGTTCGTCAGCGGCGATCCCGGCTGCTCGGAACAGAACACCAGCAACTCCTGCCTGGTCAGCGGCCGCCTCGTGCGGTTGACCGAAGACGCGCTGACGCCGGACAAAGCCGAATATGAAGGCCTGTTCCCGAAAGAGGAAGAGCTGCTCCAGGGGTGGTGCCAGCAGTTCTCCTCGCACTCGGTCGGCGAGCTCCAGTTCGGGCCCGAAGGCGCGCTCTACGCCAGCGGCGGCGACGGCGCCGCCTTCGAATCGATCCCCGATTACGGCCAGCTGGGCAAACCGGGCTGGGAGAACGCCTGCGGCGACCCACCGGGCTCGAAAGGGGCGCCGCTGTCCCCGCCTGGCTCGAAAGGCGGAGCGCTGCGCTCGCAGAACCTGGAGCTCCTCAACGGCGCGATCCTTCGCCTCGACCCCGATACCGGCAAAGCCTTCCCCGGCAACCCGCTGGCGGCCAGCGGAAACGAAAATGCCCAGCGGACGATCGCCAAGGGCTTCCGCAACCCCTTCCGCTTCACCTTCGACCCGACCACGGGGGAGATCTACGCGGGCAACGTCGGTTCCTCGGAGATCGAGGAGATCGACCTTTTCCAGGCGCCGCCGACCGAGGTCTTCAACTCCGGCTGGCCCTGCTTCGAGGGGATCGAGCGACACTGGCAGTTCAGGACCCTCGGCCTCGACATCTGCGAAGCGATGTACGCGGACGAACCGGACTCGGCCGAGCTGCCGTTCTTCACCTTCAGCCACGGCCAGTCGGTGGTGCCCGGCGACGAATGCCCGACCGAATCGGGCTCGGCGATCGGCGGCATCTCCCTCTACGAGGGGACCCAGTTCCCGGCCGCCTACAAAGGCGCCCTCTTCTTCGCCGACCCGGTACGCGGCTGCGTCTACGCGATG
Source organism: Actinomycetota bacterium (assembly GCA_030852475.1). GTDB lineage: Bacteria > Actinomycetota > Thermoleophilia > Solirubrobacterales > 70-9 > VAYN01. The sequence continues at coordinate 2,112 of JALYWY010000410.1, forward strand.
CTCGCCGACGACAAAGGCAGGCCCGACCCGAACACCACCTTCCGCTTCATGCGCGAGGGCAGGGTCTACCCGGCGGTGAAGATCGCCGAAGGCCCCGACGGCTACCTCTACTACGCGACCCTCTTCAGCGAAGAAGGTCTCGGCGAAGGCGCGATCCATCGCATCGCCTACAAACCGAATTCCCCGGTCGCCCGCCTGGAGGCAAAACCGCCTTACGGGCTCTACGACTCAGAAGGGAAATTCAAAACCACGCTCGACGCGAGCAAATCCTCCGACCCCAACGGCGACCCGCTCACCTACGAATGGGACCTCGACGAAGACGGCGTCTTCGAGAAAGCCGGCAGCGAAAAAACGCAGGCGCTGACCTTCACCGAAGCCGAACAGAAAACCCGCGAAGGGGAAGGGCTGAGCCCCAACCGGGTGATCGCGGTTCGCGTCGAAGACGACGAAGACTTCTCCAGCGTCGCCCGCGTCACCGTCTACCCCGGCGATAAACCGCCAACGGTGGAAATCACGGATCCCGAACCCGACTTCCGGTGGGCCGTGGGCGACGACATCTGGCTATGGGCCAATGCGAAAGACGCGAACAACGAAAACCTGACGGCGCCGCTGCACTACTACTGGGAAACCCGCCTGGCCCACTGCCCCGACCCGAACAACCCCTCCGCCTGCCACGTCCACCCGCTGCAGACCTTCGCCGGGATCCGGGGGCCGGAATTCCCCGCGCCCCAGCACGAATACCCGAGCTACATCGAAGCCGTACTCAGGGTCTCCGACTTCCGCGGCCTCTCCGGCGTCGCCTCGATCGACATCGAGCCTCGCACCGTCGACCTCTCGATCGACTCGATCCCGTCCGGGATCGAGCTCCAGGCAGGCGAAATCAAAGCCCTCTCGCCGTTCTCGGTGAGGGCGATCGACAACTCGGCGATCCAGCTCTCGGCGCCGCCCACGGCCACGTTCGGCGGCCAGGCCTACCCCTTCCTCAGCTGGTCCGACGGTGGCCCCCGCCAGCACTCGATCGTGGTCAGCCAGCAACAGACCGGCTACACCGCCAGGTATGTCAACCCGGTGGATCCGCCGCCTCCGCCTCCGCCATCCCCGCCTGGGTCTTCTCCGTCTCCGCAGACGAAGCTCGGCCGCAAGCCCGCGGCGAAAACCGCGAAGAGGATCGCGACCTTCTCCTTCTCGTCGACCGTCGCCGGCGCCGGCTTCCGCTGCAAGCTCGACGGCAAACCGGCGGCCCCCTGCCGCTCGCCGAAGACCTACCGCAAGCTGA
>JALYWY010000425.1 GCA_030852475.1 Actinomycetota bacterium
GAGGTGGCGATGACGAAGGTCATGCCGACCGCGAGGATCCCGATGATGCTCGCCTGGGTCAGCATGTTGCGGATGTTGTCCCAGGTCGGGAAGGTGTCCGGCTTGAGGATCGCGCCGGTGACGAAGAGCAGCACGACGACGATCGCCAGCGCGTACTCCTGGAACTGCAGCGCCCCCACCCGGGTGCGCAGTGCGGCTACCTGGTTCATGCGACCTCCTCGATCAAGTCGGGACCGGCGGTCGGGACCACCGCGTGCGAAAGCAGCTCGCGCTCAGTCGCCTGAGCGCCGTCGAGATCGGCGACCAGCTCGCCCTCGCGCATGACGAGGACGCGGGTGCAGATCCCCGAGAGCTCCTCGAACTCGGAGGAGACGAGGACGACGCCGAGGCCGCGGCCGGCGAGCTCGGTGACGATGCGGTAGATCTCGGCCTTGCTCGGGATGTCGACGCCGCGGGTCGGCTCGTCCAGGAGCAGCACCCGGCACTCGCGCAGGAGCCAGCGCGAGAGCACGACCTTCTGCTGGTTGCCGCCGGAGAGCTCGCGGGCGCGCCGCCCGGGGTCGTCGGGCACGGTGTTGAGCGACTGCAGCTGCTCGCGGGCCGCCTCGCGCTCGCCGCGGACGTCGAGCAGGCCGCGGCTGAAGCGGCCGAGGTCGGCGAGGGTGATGTTCTTGGTCAGGTCCCAGTCGAGCAGCAGGCCCTGCGACTTGCGGTCCTCGGGGGCGAGCCCGAGCCCGGCGGCGATCGCCTTGTCGGGCCGGTTGGGCCGCAGGCGGCGTCCCTCGACGATCACCTCGCCGGCTTCGGGCCGGTCGATCCCGCAGATCAGCCGCAGCAGCTCGCTGCGCCCGGAGCCGACGAGGCCGCCGATCCCCAGCACCTCCCCCGCCCGCACCTCGAAGCTGACCCCGCGCACGGCGGGCAGCGCGCGCACGTCGCGGACCTCGAGCAGGACGTCGTCGCCGCCGCGGGGACGATCCGGGTAGAGGCGCTCGACCTTGCGGCCGATCATCAGCCGGACCAGCTCGTCGGTCGGCGTGTCGGCGGGGATGCCGTCGGCGGCGGTGGCGCCGTCGGCGAGGACGGTGACCCGGTCGCCGATGCGGCGGATCTCGTCGAGCCGGTGGGAGATGTAGACGACGCCGACGCCCTCGGCGGTGAGCCGGCGGACGACCTCGAAGAGGGTCTCGACCTCGCCGGAGTCGAGGATCGCCGACGGCTCGTCCATGATCAGGACGCGGGCGTCGTAGGAGAGCGCGCGGGCGATCGAGACGATCTGCTTGGCTGCGGGCCGCAGCGCCCGCACGGGCGTGCGCGGGTTGATCTTCTCGTGGCCGAGCCGGGCCAGCAGCGCCGCCGCGTCGGCCCGCATCTTCGCCAGGTCGAGCAGCGGCCCCCGCCGCGGCTCGTGCCCGAGGAAGACGTTCTGGGCGACGCTCAGGTCCTCGACCAGGTCGAGCTCCTGGTAGATCGTGGCGACCCCCCGGGAGAGCGCCGCCTTGGGATCGCGTTCGGGCAGCGGCTCGCCGTCGACGAGGATCTCCCCCGAGGTCGGCTCGACCGCGCCGGAGACGCACTTGATCAGCGTCGACTTGCCGGCTCCGTTGGGACCGAGCAGGCAGTGCACCTCCCCCTGGCGGACGTTGAAGTCGACCCCGCGCAGCGCCTGCACGCCGGGGTACGTTTTGACCAGGCCGCGGACCTCGAGCACGGTCGGCCCTTTCGGGGCGGCCGCCGGCTTGTCCGTCGCGCCGTTCATCCGACCACCAGCGGCCTCAGGTTGCCGTAGCCGATTTCCAGCCCGCGCAGGACCTTCTCCTCGCTGCCGCCCCAGATCGGGTCCTCGTGCTCGACCGAGAGCACCCCGTCGAAACCGCCCTCGTAGAGGGTGTCGACGTAGCGGCGGAAGTCGACTTCGCCGCTGCCCGGCAGGCGGTAGCGCCACCAGCCCATGTCCCAGGGGTCCTGCTCGCGCGTGGCGAGCTTGCCGAAGAAGCCGAAGCGGTTGCGCTCGGCCGGGAACACCTCGGCGTCCTTGGCGTGGGCGTGGATCACCCGGTCCACATAAGGGCGCAGCGCCTCGACCGGGTCGATCCCGAGCCAGAGCAGGTGCGAGGGGTCGAAGTTGAGGTAGA
>JALYWY010000035.1 GCA_030852475.1 Actinomycetota bacterium
CCGGACTCGAAGTCGATGCCGAAGTTGAGCTGCTTGGTGGCGAGGGCAAAACCGCCGATGATCAGGATCACGCCCGACATCGAGAAGAACCAGCGGCTGGCGCCGATGAAGTCGAAGTGCCAGCGCCTCCCCTCGCCAGCGGCCCCCAGGGCGCCGCGCGAACGCAGCAGGCGGGACCGGCCCATGTTGCCGAGCAGCGCCTGGGTGAAGACGACGGCGGTCAGTAGCGAGACGATCGTGCCGACGCCGAGCGTGAAGGCAAAGCCCTTGACGCCCGCCGTGGCCAGGACGAAGAGGATGAACGCGGTCAGCAGGGTGAGCACGTTCGCGTCGATGATCGTGCTGATCCCGTGTTTGTAGCCAGCGGCGATCGCGCTCGACATCGAGCGACCGGCCCGGACCTCCTCCTTTATTCGCTCGAAGATGACGATGTTGGAGTCGGCGGCGACGCCGATCGTCAGCACCAGGCCCGCGATTCCCGGCAGGGTCAGGGTGATCGGGATCAGGTTGATCAGGGCGAAGAAGATCACCCCGTAGGCCGCCAGGGCGATCGAGGCGATCAAGCCGAGGAGGCGGTAGTAGCCGACCAGGAAGATGACCGCCAGGGCGAGCCCTATCAACCCCGCCGTTATCCCCTGGTCGAGCGCTTCGCTGCCGAGGGTCGCCGAGACCTGGGTCTGGCTGATCTGTTTGAGGTTGATCGGCAGGGCACCGATCTGCAGGGTCGTCGCCAGGTCCTGCGCCTCGTCGATGCTGCTGAACCCGCCGGAGATCTGGGCGCCGGTGCGGCCGTCGATCCCGTCGGGGTTTTCCGCGAAGTTGATGATCGGCCGCGTTTTGACTTCGTTTTCGAGGATGACCGCGAAGTGGTGGGACAGCTGTTCGGCTTCTTCGCCGGCCACCGGGCCGATCGCCTGGGCCTGCCCACGCTGGGCGATCGTGCGGGTCACTTCCTGGAAGGCGTCCTGGCCCTCGTCGGTGAACCCGAAGGTGACGATCGGTTCGTTGTTCGGGCCGTAGGCCTGTTCCGGATCGGTGATGTCGTTGCCGCTGAGCGCCGGCTGGTCTTTCAGCGCATACCAGCCCGGATCGAAGCTTTCGTCGATCTGGCCGGATTCGTCGAGGGGATATTCGGAGACCACGATCGTCCCCGCCGGAACTTCGACGACGATCCCGTCTTTCGGGAGTTTCTCCCCGGTCGGGGTGATGTAGAGGTCTTTTTTCGCCAGCTCGGGCCCGGCGAGCGGCTCGTCCGGTTTCTCTTTGTCGAACAGGTAGTAGCGCGGCCTTGCGACCGAGCAGTCCTCGCAGTTCTCGACCGGCGGCTGTTTCGAGGCCAGTTTTGCCGCTTCGTAGGCCGTCGGGTAGGCACCGGCGCGGATCAGCTGCTGGTTCTCCCGTTTGGTGATGTTGCGACCGGCGTCTTCCCACCGTTTTTCGGACGCTTTCAGCGGTCCCGGCGGGGGCTGCAGCCCAGGATTGCCCCCGATGGCTTTCTCGGGGCCGATCAGGTTGTCCTCCCAGTCGTAGTAGTAGAGCTGGGCGGTCGAGCCGACCTGTTCGGCGGCGCGCCTGGCGTCGGTGACGCCGGGGAGGGCGACCGTGATCTGGTCCGCCCCCAGCCTCGCGACCTCGGGCTCGGAGACGCCGAGCTCGTTGATCCGCCGTTCGATGATCGAGATCGAGTCCTCGATGTCTTCGCCGCTGACCTCGTTCGTGGTCCCGGTCGGCTGGCCCTGGTAGACGAGTTCCAGGCCGCCCTGCAGATCGAGCCCGAGTTTCGTTTCCTTGGTGGCGATGACGTATCCGGAGACGGCGACGAGCCCGATCACGAAGATCAGGACGAAGAGGTTGCGGCGGCGGGAGCCCATCGATCAGCCCTCCGGGGTGAGGACGAGGAGCAGGCCGCCGTCATCGTCGTAGGCGGGGAACACGTCTGCGACCGCTTGCGCCGGCAGATCGCCCTCCGCGTTCACCGCGACCCGCTTCCCGAGCGAGCGGACCCCCCACTCCAGCGAAGTCTCGAGCGGGTCGCTGACGCCGTCGCCGTTGGCGTCGGCCTCCTCGCCGCCGTCGCCGGCGTCGATCCAGTCCAGGCCCAGGACTTCGCGCACCGGCCGACCGATCACGTCCTCGTCGGTCAATCCGGTCAGCTCGAAGCTGCCTTTTCCGGCGTCGATCACGCGTCCCTGCTTGTCGCATACGAAAAAGGCGGCATTCGGAGCCGGATAATAATCGTCGAGTAATTCGAAGACAAAGCCGAAGCCGCATTTCGAGCAGCCCTTCGGACGGGTGCTGAACCCCGCGGTTCGCTCCCCGCTCACCTCCCGGTGTCCGCAATTCGGACAGATGAAGAACGGCATGTTCGACAGGCTAGCTGGCGCGCCTCAAAAGAGGCTGGCTGCACCTTCAGGCGCAGCTAAACCGAGATGGTCATAGGCGCGCTGGGTCAGGACCCTGCCGCGCGGAGTTCGCTTCAGCAGGCCCTGTTGGAGCAGATATGGCTCGAGCACGTCCTCGATCGTGTCCTGCTCCTCGCCGATCGCGATCGCCAGCGTGGAGAGACCCACCGGACCGCCGCCGAACTTGGTCGCGATGGTGTCGAGCAGAGCCCGGTCGCTGCGGTCGAGGCCGCCGGCGTCCACCTCGAGCATCTCCAGGGCGGCGGCCGCGACATCGGCGCCGATCCGCCCGCTTCCCTTCACCTGGGCGAAATCCCTGACCCGCTTCAGCAACCGGTTGGCGACTCGCGGCGTCCCCCGCGAACGCGAAGCGATCGTCTCCGCCCCCCCCGTGTCGATCTCGACGCCGAGAATCCCGGCCGAGCGCTCGACGATCAGGGCAAGGTGCTCCGGCGCGTAGTACTCGAGCCGGTGGGAAACGCCGAAGCGGTCCCGCAACGGCGTCGTCAACAGCCCCGCCCGGGTCGTGGCGCCGACCAGCGTGAACGGCGGCAGCGGCAGCGTCACGGTCCGCGCGCCGGCGCCCTGGCCGAGTACGACCGGTAGCTCGCCATCCTCCATCGCCGGGTACAGCGTCTCCTCGACCGCCCGTCCGAGGCGGTGGATCTCATCGATGAAGAAGACGCTGCCCGGCTCCAGCGAGGTGAGGAAGGAGGCGACGTCGGCCTTGCGCTCGAGCGCCGGCCCGGCCGTCTGGACCATCGGCACCCCCATCTCCGCGGCGACGATATGGGCGAGCGAGGTCTTGCCGAGGCCGGGCGGGCCGGCCAGCAGCACGTGGTCGAGCGGCTCCCCCCGGCGCTTGGCGGCCTCGATGAAGATCGAGAGCTGATCGGTCACCTGCTGCTGGTTGACGAAGTCATCCAGGGTCGGCGGGCGGAGCGAGCGGTCGAGGTCCTCGTCGGGTGCCTCCGCGCGAGCATCGTGGACCTTCACCTCGGCATCCACCGGCACCGGCTCTCCGTCGATTCCCGGCGTCCTGATCCGGTTGCTCCCTATGTCCGGGACTTCGCTCACGCGGCGTTCCTCGAGGCTCCGGCTTTGCGCAGCGCGGCCGCGACCAGGTCCTGCGGCTCGCTGCCCTCCACCCCGTCCAGCAGCTGCTCGGCTTCGAGCGGGGCGTAGCCGAGGTTGACCAGGCCGTCACGGGCCAGAGCGCGGGCGTCGCCTCCCTCGGCGGCGGCGACCGCCACCTCTTCCTCCAGCGCGCCGGCGACTTTCTCGCGCAGCTCGACGATGATCCGTTCGGCGGTCCGCTTGCCGATCCCGGGCACCGCCTGGAACCGTTTCGCATCGCCGGCGGCAATCGCCCTCAGGAGGTCCCGTGCCGTTCCGCCGGAGAGGGTGGCGACCGCGACCTTGGGGCCTACGCCGCTGACCGTGATCAGAAGCCGGAAGAGGTCGCGCTCCTCCTCCGAAGAAAAGCCGTAGAGGGTGAGCGAGTCCTCGCGGGAGATCAGCTCGGTCTGCAGAAAGACGTCGCGTCCCGTCGCGGGAACCCCTTTCAAGGTCTCCGCGGAGACAGTCAGCCGGTAACCGACGCCGTTGACGTCGATCACGACGTGATCGGGTCGCCGCACCATCACCTCGCCCCGCACCGCGGCGATCATCCGGCGATCCGCTCCCCGCGCAGCCCGCCGGTCGCTTCCTCGGCGACGGCGACGGCGCTGCGGTGGCCGCTGCTGCCGCCGTGGCAGATCGCAACCGCGAGCGCGTCGGCGGCATGGTCGGGCGAGGGTGGCTCCGGCAACCCCAGCAGCGTTCCGACCATCCGCTGCACCTGGCGCTTACCCGCCCCCCCGGAGCCGCAGACGGCCATCTTGATCGCCTGCGGCGTGTAGGTGAAGCAGCCGACTCCGTGCTCGGCGGCGGCGAGCATAGCCACGCCGCTGGCCTGGCCAACGGCCATCGCCGAGCGGACGTTCTTGCCGAAGTAGATCTCCTCGATCGCCATCGCCTTCGGCTCGTGCCAGGCGATCAGCTCGCGCAAGGACTGATGGATCTTCTCCAGCCGGCGCTCCATCGGCAACTCCGGCGTGGTCTCCACCACGCCCCCGTCGAGAGCGACCATATGGCTGCCCTCCACGCGCACGATGCCGAATCCCAAATTCGCCGCGCCAGGATCTATGCCCATCACCACCTGCATGGGACTTGATTCTCGGCATCCGGTCGGATGCCTCCCCGTCTCAGGCGGCGAGCTGCTCCAGCACGTCCGCGGGGATGTCGAAGTTCGCGTAGACCTCGTCGACGTCGTCCTGATCGTCGAGGGCCTCGAGCAGTTTCAGAACCCGCTCGGCGTCGTGCCCTTTCACCTCGACCGTGCTTTTAGGCTCGGTGACGAGGCCGGCGGACTCGAACTCGATGCCTTCCCCCTCCAGCGCTTCGCGTACAGCGGTGAGGTCCTGGGGATCGCAGATCACGCGCAGTTTTCCTTCGTCCTCGCGGACATCCTCGGCGCCGGCGTCGATCGCGCCGATCAGGTCGTCCTCGCCGTAGCTGCCGCCGTCGACGACGATCGCGCCCTTTTTCTCGAAGATCCAGGCGACCGAGCCCGGCTCGCCGAGGTTGCCGCCGTGCTTGGAGAAGGCGTGGCGGATCTCGGCGCTGGCGCGGTTGCGGTTGTCGGTCAGCGCCTCGACCAGGACCGCGACTCCGGCCGGCCCATAGCCCTCGTAGACGATCTTTTCGATCGCGGCGCCATCCGATCCCGCCCCGGTGCCGACGTCGATCGCTTTCTGGATCTTGTCCTTGGGCATCGAGGCGTCTTTGGCCTTCTGGATCGCCGTGGCCAGGGTGGGGTTGCCGCTGGGATCGCCGCCGCCGTCGCGGGCGGCGACCGTGATCGCGCGCGCCAGCTTGCTGAAGAGCTTGCCGCGTTTCGCATCGGCAGCGCCCTTCTTGTGTTTGATCGAGTGCCACTTGGAATGCCCGGACATCTCCTGCCATTCTATGAAGTAACCCCATGGGTACGAAGGAGAGAACCAGTAGAGCGGGCCGCGGGATCGCCGCGGGCTTCGTTTTCCTCGCCATGCTTCTGGCTGCCTTTTCGCTCTGGACCGCGATCCCCCTGAGCTGGGTCTACATCGGCTCCAAGCTCTCCGAGACCCAGTTCCCGAGCGGCGGCCCCTACGCGGTGGTGGCGGTCGGCATCTTCGCCTCGATCATGGTCGTCGCCTGGCTGATCGGCCGCCTCAACAACCTCTACATCCGCATCACCGGCACCAACCGCCTGGCTCCGATCCGGCCCACCTGGCTGAAAAGCATGCGCGACACGGCGCCGGTGACGAACTCGGTGACGGTCGTCGAGGCGGTGCTGATGGCCTCGGTGATGCTCGCCGCCCTTGCCCTGACGCTTTGGTTCTTCTTCCTCGCCGGCTCACCCTTGCCGGATCAGTAACACAGGCGCTGCGAAACCTTTACATTTCGCGCACAACACGTTGCATGTTGCTCTGTAGGCTGGCATCATGGCCGTGATGGCGAGAGAAGCCTGGACTGACGAGAGGCTCGACGACCATCAACAAGAAGGTGGACGACGGCTTCAAGGAGATACGCGCGGATATGCGCTCTGAATTTCAAGGGATACGAGGTGAGATAGGGGAACTTCGCACCGAGGTCAGCGTGCTTAACCGCACCGTTATCCAATTCGCCTGGGCAGTAGTCGGGACGATTTTCCTAGGCTTCATGGGGACGATCGCCGCGCTTATCACCCTTGTCTGATCAGACGACGAACTTCCCGTCTTCCTGCATCACCACGCCGTCGACTTCGAGCTTGCCGCCGAGGCGAAGGTCGCAGACGAGGTCGGTGTGGACAGCGGACTCGTTCTCGCCGCCCGACTCCGGGTAGCTGCTGCCGACCGCCATGTGGACGGTGCCGCCGATCTTCTCGTCGAGCAGCACCTCGCGGGTGCCTTTGGCGATCCCGTAGTTGGTGCCGATCCCGAGCTCGCCGAGGGTCTTGGCCCCCTCATCGGTGTCGAGCAGCTTCAGCAGGTACTCCTCACCGCGATCAGCTGAGGCGTCAACGACCCTCCCGGACTCGAAGCGCAGGCGCACCCCGGAGACCTCGCGCCCGCCGATCACCGCCGGCAGGTGGAAGCTGACTTCTCCCTCGACCGAATCCTCGACGGGGCCGGTGAAGAACTCGCCGTCGGGCATGTTGTTGTCGCCGATGCAGGGGATGAACGTGCGGCCGGCGATCCCGAGGGTGATGTCGGTGCCGGGCGCCGTGACCCGCACCTCCTCGTGGCCCTCGATCCACTCCGCCAGCCGCCTGGTCTCCTCAGAAGCACGCTGCCAGGCGGTCAGCGGCTCCGGGTCGCTGGCCAGGCAGGCCCCGTAGTAGAAGTCTTCGTAGTCGGCCAGGCTCATCTCCGCCTCGGAGGCGTAGGCGCTGGTCGGGTAGAGCGTGTAGCACCAGCGGAACTTGCCCTCGGCGCTGCGCTTCATCGCCCGCGTCATCAGGTCGCCGGTTACCGACTGGCGCAGGGTCTGGCGCTCCGGCGGCACCCCGGAGAGCTCACGGGTGTTGGTGCTGGCACCGATCGCGATCCGCACGTCGGCGTTGTCGACCATCCACTCCGCGTAGGGAGAGATCCATTCCAGTTGCTTGTCGGAGGCGTGCTTGAAGTAAGCGGCGATCTGCCCCTCCAGGGCCACGTTGAGCATCGGGTTGCCGCCGGCCTTCAGCACCTCTTCGTAGACGGCCAGCAGCAGCGGCGCCGCCGCGCTCTCGCCGTCGATCGAGACGACGTCGCCCTCTTTCACCTGGGTCGAGTAGCCGACCAGGATCCTCGCCAGGTTCTGGACCCTCGGATCGCCACCGCTCATCTCGTCGCCTCCTCCTCCGCCCGCTCCCGGGCAGCCGTCGTCATCGCCATGAAGATCGCGTGGAAACGCGGGTCGTCGGTCAGCTCCGGGTGAAAGGCGCAGGCGAGGACGTTGCCTTCGCGGATCGCCACCGGGTGCCCCTCGTAAGAGGCGAGCACCTCGACATCTGCGCCCCAGCTCTCGACCCAGGGCGCGCGAATGAAGACCGCCCGCAGCGGCTCGTCCCCGGCCCCCTCGACCTCGATGTCGGCCTCGAAGCTCTGCAGCTGACGCCCGAAGGCGTTCCGCTTCGCCGTGGCGTCGACGAAACCGAGGTGCTCTGCGTCGCAGACGATCAGCCCGGCGCAGGTGCCGAGGAGCGGCCGCCCCGCCTCATGGTGGGCACGCAGGGCAGGCTCGAGGCCGGCCGACTCGATGCCCTTGCCGATCGTCGTGCTCTCTCCGCCGGGGATCACGAGGGCGTCCAGCCCCTCCATGTCTGCGGGGGTACGTACCTCGCACGGCTCGGCGCCGAGCTGGCGCAGGGTCTTCGCGTGGGCTTCGAAGTCGCCCTGAAGCGCGAGGACGCCGACCTTCAGACCGCCCACCTACGCTCCGCGGTTCTGCAGCAGGGCGTCCTCGGCGGCCAAGCCGGCGATCTCGAGGCCCGGCATCGCCTCGCCGAGACCGATCGAGGCGGCGGTGACGCGCTCAGGGTCGTTGTGGTGCGTGGTCGCCTCGACGATCGCCCGCGCCATCCGCTCCGGCTCGGCGCTTTTGAAGATGCCGGAGCCGACGAAGTTGCCCTCGGCCCCCAGCTGCATCATCAGCGCCGCATCGGCGGGCGTGGCGATACCCCCCGCGCAGAAGAGCGGCACCGGCAGCCGCCCGGCGCGGGCGACCTCCTGGACGACTTCGAGCGGCGCCTGGTGCTCTTTCGCCGCCGAGGAGAGCTCCTCGGGCCGCAGCTGGGCGAGCTGCTTGATCCCGGAAGTGATCTCGCGCATGTGGCGGACCGCCTCGACCACGTTGCCGGTCCCGGCCTCGCCCTTGGAGCGGATCATCGCCGCTCCCTCGCCGATCCGCCGCAGCGCCTCACCGAGGTTGGTGGCGCCGCAGACGAACGGCACCTCGAAGGCGAGCTTGTCGATGTGGTTGTGCTCGTCGGCCGGGGTCAGCACCTCGGACTCGTCGATGTAGTCGACCTCCAGCGCCTGCAGGACCTGGGCCTCGGCGAAGTGGCCGATTCGGGCCTTCGCCATCACCGGGATCGAGACCGCTTCCTGGATCCCCTTGATCATCGCCGGGTCGGACATCCGGGCGACGCCGCCGTCGCGGCGGATGTCCGCCGGAACCCGCTCCAGGGCCATCACCGCGCAGGCCCCCGCCTCCTCGGCGATCTTCGCCTCCTCCGGGGTGACCACGTCCATGATCACCCCGCCCTTCAGCATCTCGGCGAGGCCGGTCTTCAGTCGAAACGTCGCGCGTTCAGTCATCGCGTCCAGATTACCTACCGGGCACGACCGTCGGCACCGCCTTTACGGCAGACGTCGCTACTTCAGTTTGTACGCGCGGATGCGGTCTTTGTGGGCCGCTTCGTCGCGGGCGTAGAGACCGTGCGCCAAACCCTGGACCAAGGCCATCAGCGCCGTGTGCGAGCGCGTGAAGCTGGGGCTGTTGGACGAGAAGTAGAGCGTCAGCTCGGCATGCTCCCCGACCTCCGACATCGTCGCGTCGGAGATTGCCAGGGTGCGGGCGCCGCGGTGCAGGGCGAGCTTCATCGCCCGCAGCAACAGCGGGTGCGCGCGGCCGGCGGAAAGGGTGATGACGAGGGTGTTCTCGTCGATCCGGCCCAAGCGCTGCAGCGACTCGCCGCCGGTGCTGGCGACGATCTCGGCGCGAATGTCCAGCAGGCTCAGGGTGTGCCGCAGGTAGCTGGCGAAGAAGGCCATCTGGTCGACCCCGACGATGACGATCCGCTGTGCCGTGGCCAGTGCCGCGACCGAGGCTTCCACCTGCTCGGAGGTGAGCTTGCGCGCGGTTTCCTCGAGGTTCGCGTAGTCGGCGCTGAGCGATCCCTCCAGCTCGGAGTGGTCGAAGGAGAAGAGGGCTCCGCCGG
>JALYWY010000054.1 GCA_030852475.1 Actinomycetota bacterium
CCGGGGTGAACGATTTGAATTTCAGCCCGTAGAGCGATTCGAGGCCGGCCAGGCAGTCGATCCGCTGGCGGCACTCGGGCGAGCCGTAGAGGGACAGTTTCTCGGAGACGCCTTCGAGGTCGGAGACCGTTTCCAGTTCATATTTGTCGGCGGTCTCTTTGGTCGTGCCGACCGCGTTGGCGCTGGCGAACGGAGTCGGTTCGAACGCCTCGAGGCCTTCTTTTTCGAATTCCTCGTTCGCTTTTTCCCACGCTTCGGTGGCGTCGGCGGGCACTTCTTCGGGTTCGAGGCCGAAGAACGAGGTGAGGGCCGTGCTGGCGTACTCGGGGTAGCCGGAGATCTGGTCGGTCTTGACCGCTTTCAGCGCCACGGTTTCAGAGCCGAGGTTGAGCGCGGTTTTCACTTTGTAGCCGGCAGCGCTGAGAGCCTGCGCGTAGATCTCGCCGAGAATTTCCTGTTCGGGGAAGTTCTTCGAGCCGATGGTCAGGCTGACTTTGCCGTTGTCAGGGTTGGACTGGATTGCCCCCGCGGTGTCGCCGCCTTCGGTCGAGCCGCTGGTGGTGCTGTCGTCGCTGTCACCGCACGCGGCGATGCCCAGCGCCAGTGCGAGCGCAGCCAGCGCCGCAAGCAGCGCCCGCCATCTCGTCTTGTCGATCCTCACTTGGTGCCTCCTCTTGGGGTGTATGGGTCTTAGACAGTCTTTAACTTCAGCCCGTCGGAAGTAAGACGGCGCTGCAGGAGGGCGAGGATTCCCTCGAGCGAGAGGGCGAGTACGGCGACGAGAATCGCCCCGGCAAGCAGCCCGTTTTCTCCGTAGATATTGCCGTTGAGGATGAAGTCACCGAGGGTTTCCACCCCTGCCAAAGGGGCGATGGTCGCCGTAGCGACAATCGCGATCGCCGCCCCCCGTACTCCTCCCATCACGGTAGGGAGCGCCAAGGGCAACTCGACCTTGCGGATCACGCTGAACTCGCTCATCCCCATGCCGCGGGCGGCGTCCACGGCAGCAGGATCGACCTGGCGGACGCCGACGTAAGCGTTGACAAGGATCGGTGCGATACCGAGCAAGGCCAGGGCGGGGGCAACGTTCCTCATCCCGACGCCGATCAAGGTGGCCACCAAAGCGATTACCGCCAGCTCAGGGATCGCGCGCCCCGCGTTGCCGATGCCGACTGCAAGTAGTTCGCCCTTGCCGCGATGGCCAAGGTAGAGCCCAAGCGGCAGAGCGATGACCAGGGCAAGCGCCAGCGCCAGGAAGGTCACCTCCAGATGACCCACGATTAGCTCCAATGACTTGTCGAAGCCACCTACCTCCTTGCCGCCGGTGACGTTGGACTCCTGCGGGGTGAAGATGAATTCGATCGCGCCTCCGATGGAGGCCAACTCGGTCATCTCGGCCTCACCCTGCGCCAAGGAGTGGTGAGGCGCTGGACGGTCAGCAGGATCAGGTCGAATGCGAGCGCCATCAGGATCACGATGGTGGTGGCGATGATGATCGCGGTCGGGAAATCGAGGTTTGCCCCGTACATCTCGGTTCCCAGCCCGCCGGCGCTGATCAACACGGCCAGCGTTGCGATCGCGATCGTGCTTACCACTGCCACGCGCAAGCCGGCGATGATCTCCGGAATCGCCAGCGGTAGCTCGACTCGCCAAAGGATTTGTCGTCTGGTGAAGCCCATTCCTCGTGCGGCGTCCTTGACCGAGGCGGGGACGTTGGCCAGGCCGAGAATCGTGTTGCGGTAGATGATCTGCAGGGTGTAGGCCGCGAGAACGATGATCGCCGTGTCCCTGCCAAAGCCGGTCACGGGAAGCAGCAAGAAGAAGAAGGCGATGCTGGGGACCGTGTAGAGGATTCCAGTAGCGGCAAGTAGGGGCGGTTGCAGCCAGCGGATGCGGTGGGCAAGCAGTGCGAGGGCGAAGGCAATAGCGAAGCCGAACAGGACGGAGAGAAGAACGATTTCCAAGTGCTGGACGGTTGGCGTCTCGAAGCGGTCGATGTTTTCCCTCGCCCAGTCGAAACAGAAGACCTCACTCGTTTTCGCCTGGCACGGGAGCGTGTCCGAGGTGCGTTCTTTGAAGAAGTCGCCCCCGACTTCTCCGGCCGCCGCCAGCGAGATCGGGTCAATCATGGGGCCGCTCCACGGCCGGGTGCTCGTCGCTCTTCGCCTCCGGCGAGCCGAGGAACTCGGAGATGATCTCGACCGAGAGGACGCCGGCGACCCGGCCCCGCTGGTCGACCACCGCTGCGTACTGCGACTGCGCCTGCAGCAGGTCGGCGAGGGCGTCGCGCATCACGTCGTCGAGCTCCGGCGTCGGCCCCAGCGGCGAGTCCGGGCGCTCCGGCACGACGTCCGCCGCCAGGTCGCGCTCGCTGAGCCAGCCGAGCGGCCGCCGCTCGCCGTCGACCAGTAGGGGGAAGGGGACTTCGACGTCCGGTGCCGCCAGCTTCGCCCGCACCTCCGCCGTTGGCTGTCCCGGGGTTGCCCAGGGCGCCTTCCAGAGGTTGATGTCCCGCACCCGCATCAGCGCCAGGCGCTTCAGCGCCCGGTCGGCGCCGACGAAGTCCTCGACGAACTCGTTGGCGGGAGCCATCAGCAACTCGGCCGGGGTCGCGTACTGCTCGACCCGCCCGCCCTCGCGCATCACCGCGATCCGGTCGCCCATCTTGATCGCCTCGTCGATGTCGTGGGTGACGAAGAGGACGGTCTTCTGGATCTCCGCCTGCAGGCGCAGGAACTCGTTCTGCAGGCGCTCGCGGTTGATCGGGTCGATCGCGCCGAAGGGCTCGTCCATCAGCATCACCAGCGGGTCCGCCGCCAGCGCCCGCGCGACGCCGACGCGCTGCTGCTGGCCACCGGAGAGCTGGGCCGGGTAGCGGTCGCCGAGCTCGGGGTCGAGCCCGATCAGCTCCAGCAGCTCCGCCGAGCGTTCGCGGATCCGGTCCTTCTTCCAGCCGATCAGCTGCGGGACCGCGCCGATGTTCTCGTTGATCGTGCGGTGGGGGAAGAGGCCGATCTGCTGGATCACGTAGCCGATCTCCCGCCGCAACTGCGCCGGCTCGCGGTCGCGGACCGACTGGTCGCCGACCAGGACGTCGCCCTCGCTGATCTCGACGGTGCGGTTGACCATCCGCATCGCCGTCGTCTTGCCGCAGCCCGAGGGGCCGACGAGGACGCAGATCTCACCCGCCGGCACCTCCAGCGTCAGCCGGTCGACCGCCGGCTTGCCGGCCCCGGGATAGCGTTTCGTCGCTTCCTCGTAGCGGACGGAGGAGGCTTGCGGGCTCTCGCTCACAGGCCCAGCCTCTCAGCGCGCTCGGCGGCATGGGTAACGATTTCGCCGAGCTCCGGCAGCTCGCCGCCGCGGATCAGGACCTTGCCGTCGACGACGACGGTGTCGAGGGAGGCGGCGGAGGCGGCGTAGACGAGGTCGGCGGTGATGTCGCCGATCCCGAGCTCCGGCGAGTCGGGCCGGAAGAGGAGGAAGTCGGCGGGCGCGCCCGGTTCCAGCGGGGTGGCGCCGAGCAGGGGCGCTCGGGCGCCGGTGGCGACGGCCCAGGCCTCGGCCGCGTCGATCGCGGTCGGGTCGGCGGCGGCGTGCTTCTGGGCGAGGGCGAAGGTCTTCAGGTCCGCGAGCAGGTCGAGCGAGTCGTTGGAGCCGGCGCCGTCGGTGCCCAGCCCCACGGGCACGCCCGCGGCGCGAGCCGCGGGGTGGGGGAAGACGCCGCCGACCGCGAGCTTCATGTTCGCCACCGGGTTGGTCACCACGGTGGCGCCCCGCTCGGCGATCAGCGCCAGCTCGTCGGGGTCGAGCCAGACCCCGTGGGCGAGGACGGTGCGCTCGCTCAGCAGGCCCAGCCGGTCGAGGTAGAAGGCGGGGCGGGCGCCGTGCTCGGCGATGCAGTCCTGCACCTCTTTCTCGGTCTCGGAGAGGTGGATCTGGACCGGCAGCTCGCGCTCGGCGCTGAGCTCGCCGATCCAGCGCAGCGACTCTTCGGAGACGGTGTAGATCGCGTGCGGGGCGAGGGCGGGGGCGATCCGCGGGCCGAACCCGGCGAGCGCCTCGAGGCTGCGGCGCGCGGACTCGCGCAGCTCCCCGGGGCTGCCGTTGAGATCGAAGAGGGGGGCGCCGATCGCCGCCCGCAGGCCGGCGTCGGTGACGGCGCGAGCGGTCGCCTCCGGGCGCCAGTACATGTCCCAGAAGCGGGTCGTGCCGCTGCGCAGCATCTCGGCGCAGGCGAGGCGCGCGCCCCAGTAGACGTCCTCGTCGTCGAGCTTCGCCTCGACCGGCCAGATCTTCTCTTCCAGCCACGGCATCAGCGGCAGGTCGCCGCCGGAGCCGCGGAAGAGCGTCATCGCCGCGTGGGTGTGGCCGTTGACCAGCGGCGGCAGCAGGTGCGCGCCGCCGGCGTCGATCGTCTCGTCGCCGGGCTGCGCGGTGACGTCGGGGCCGAGCGCCGCGATCGTCCCCTCCTCGCAACGGACCCCGACCCGCCGGCCGTCGAGGACGGCTCCGGTGACGGCCAGGCTCACCGGCCCACCGCCCCCAGCCGCGGCAGCACCGCCGCCAGTCCCTCGCGCAGCCGCTCGGCGTTGGCGAGCCGGTCGGCCTCCATCCCCGCCGTGCTCACCGTCTCCTCGGCGAGCCCGTTGGCGAGGTTGTCGACGACGCAGAGGGCGGCGTAGTCGAGGCCGAGCTCGCCGGCGACGACGCACTCGGAGGCGATCGTCATCCCGACCACGTCGGCGTGCGCGGCCATCAGCCGGATTTCCGCCGGCGTCTCGAAGCGCGGCCCGCGGGCCTGCCAGTAGACGCCGCCGTCGCGGGGCGCTTGGCCGCTCTCGCTCCAGGCGGCGATCACTTCCGCCCGCCAGCGGGAGTCGAAGCCCGGTGCCGAGTGGGCGCGCGCGTCGCCGAAGATCGAGTCGCCGAGGTTGAGGGCGATGAAGTCGTCCGGGCAGACGAGGGTGCCGACGTCGAGCTCCCCGGGGCGCAGCGAGCCGACCGAGCCGATCCCCAGCACCCGGTCGCAACCCTGCTCGAGCAGCGGCCGCAGGTTCGCCTCGTGGTCGATCGCGTGGGGGAGGGCGAAGGCGCCGTCGGCCTCGTGGCGCTGGGCGATCGCCGCCCCCTGCTCGGCCGCCGCGGCGGCGATCTCCTCGCCGCCGGGGCCGAGGGCATTGGTGCCGAGAATGACCGCGAGTCGTCCGATCGAGCGATCCTAACCTTCGAATATGGTGGCGGGAATGAACGGGGGCTCGTCAGGGAGCGAGGTGATCAAGCCGGGGGGCGACTCCGGCCGCGAAGAGAGCGAGGAGGAACGTCTCGACCGCAACCTCAACGAGATGCTGCAGGAGCTGCGCGTCGCTCTTCCCGGCGTCCAGGTGCTCTTCGCCTTCCTGCTCACGGTCCCGTTCGCGCAGGGGTTCGAGAAGGTCAACAACTTCCAGCGTGACGTCTACTTCGCGACGCTGATCTGCACCGCGATCTCGGCGGTGCTGCTGATGGCGCCCACCGCCTACCACCGCCTCACCTTCCGCTACCAGCAGAAGCGCAAGCTGGTCTTCTACTCGAACCGCTTCGCGATCGCCGGTCTCGTCTTCCTGGCGCTGGCGATGATGGGAGCGATGACGCTCGTCACCGACTACCTCTTCAGCGCGGCCGCGACCGCGGTGGTCGCCGCGTTCGCCATCGCCGCCTTCGCGTTCTTCTGGTTCGCGCTGCCGTTGCGACGGCGGCTCAGCCTGAAGGCCCAGGGGCGGGAGCCGCTAACTGAGAACGAAGACCCTTGAGCGCCTCCTCGAGCGGGTCGAGGAAGGGCAGATCAGGCGCCTTCTCGCGCAGCAGCTCCAGGTCCTCCTCCCAGAGCTCCAGCTTCAGCTCCAGCGGCACCTTGAATTCCCTGCGGACCGAGTCGCCTTCCTTGTCATAGGCGGCCTTCAAGGTGACGACGTTGGTCAGCTTGTCGGCGGCGTAGATAGCCAGCGCCTCGTCGCTCGCGGCGGAGACCCGTTCCCGGTGCTCGGCCTTGCGCTCGCGGTAGGACTCGATCGATTCGTCGTCGGTGAGCGCCCCGACCATCCCGGCGACCTCGTCGCCGAATTCCTCTCGCAGCTCCTCCAGCGTGGTCGCGGAATCCTCGACGACGTCGTGCAGGAGCGCCGCCGCCAGCACCTCGGCGCGATGGCCGTGCTCCTCCAGCCGCGCCGCCACTGTCATCGGGTGTTCGACGTAGGGCATGCCGCCGCTGCCGTTGCGGATCTGCCCGTCGTGGGCGGAGCGCGCTTTCTCCAGCGCCGCTCGTACCAGCGGGGAGCGTTCTGCGGCTGCCTCGATCCTCTCGGCCGGGGACACGCTTCCAGCCTAGATGATCGATTCAGCGAGATCGCCTGCGTAAATCAGGCGGTCGCGGCCGGGCTCGGGGCCTGCGCCGGCAGCTCGTACTCGGCTCGCTCCGCCGCCAGCTCGACCGCCGCCGGGTCCCCGCCCATCTCCACCCACCTGTCCCGCGCTTCGACCGCCAGCTGGTCGAGCTGATCGTCGGAGTGGAGCGGGTCGTGGTGGAAGAGGACGGCGCGTCTGGCGTCGGTCCGCCGCGCGAAGCTGAGCGAGTGCTCCAGCGCCGAGTGGCCCCAGCCGATGTGGTTCGGGTACTCGGCGTCGGTGTACTGGCCGTCGTGGATCAGCAGCGAGGTGTCGCGGGCCAGCTCGAAGCCGGAGATCCAGTCCTCCTCGAGCTGGTCGAGGTCGGCGCCCAGCGCCGGCTCGTGGTCGGGGATGTAGGTCAGCGAGGAGCCGCCGTCGTCGATCCGGTAGCCGAGGGTGGGCCCGCGGTGGGAGACGGAGGCGGCGCGGATCCGGGCCGAGCCGATCTCCCACTCGCTCTCCGGGGTGTGGCGGAAGGAGACGTCGCAGGGCAGCTCGCGCACCTCGACCGGGGAGAGCGGGGCGGAGATGTAGCGGGCGATGCGGTCGCGCAGCGAGGCCTCGGGCGAAGCGGGCCCCCAGATCACGATCTCGGTCTGCGGCCTGAAAGCCGGGGCGAAGAAGACGAGCCCCTGGATGTGGTCGAGGTGGAGATGGGTGAGGAGGATGTGGAGCCGGGTCGGCTCGTCGGGCAGTGCCAGGCCGAGGCAGCGGATGCCGGTGCCGGCGTCGAGCGCCAGCATCGAGCCGTCGGCGAGGGTGACGCCGACGCAGGAGGTGTTGCCGCCGTAGCGGATCGTTTCCGGCCCCGGGGCTGGGATCGAGCCGCGCGTGCCCCAGAGCTTGACCTTCACGCCGGCAGCGCTCCGTTGCCGCCTGCCAGCGAGGGCCAGAAGACGGCGATCGCGCCCTGCGAGCCGTGCGGGGTCTGGATCGGAAAGGCGGAGACCTCGACGTCGTGCTGGGTGCCGTCGGTCGAGCGCACCGTCAGCTCGGCGTGCGCCGGTCGCCCGGCCCGCACCGCTTTCACGATCGGCAGGTCGTCGTAGGGGATCGGCTTGCCGCTCTCGTCGAAGGGGCCGAAGAGCGATCCCCACTCCTGCGGCCCCACCGTCCCCAGCTCCTCGAAGCGTTTGCCCAGCAGCATCCCCGCCGCTTCGTTGTAGAAGACGAGCAGACCCCCCTCGTCGACGAGGAAAGCCGGCGTCGAGAGCGCCGACATCAGGTTCCGGGCAAGGATCAGCTCCAGGGGTCTCTGCGTCACAAATGACACTTTAGTTCGTCAGCTTGGGGGAAGGAAATGCCGGATTTCGCCGCAGAGAGCCAAGAACAGGCAGGTTCGCCGCGATGGAGGACTGACGGGGTGACTTTCGTCACTTAGAAATCTCGTAGCAGTCGGCGGGGGCGGGGATGGGTGCCCTCTACCGGACGCGCTCGCTTCGCTCGCTTTGGGGAGTGTCCGTACGAGGGCACCCATCCCCGCCCCGACCAGCCGGGTTGTTGTCCTGGCTGTTAGCCGGCTGCTTCGGCGCTGCGGAGGCCGCCTTTTGCCCAGAGGGAGAAGAGGAGGCCGAGTCCGATTGCGATCGCGAAGGAGGCGACGACCAGGACCGGATCGCCGGAGATGAAGCCGCGCCCGGCCTCCAGCAGCGCGGTCACCGGGTTGATCGAGGCGACGGCGTGGATCCAGCCGCTGAGCAGGTCGAGCGGGACGTAGACCGGAGCGAGGAAGAGGATCAGGAAGACCGGGAACTGCATCAGCGGCCCGCCCTGGATCGAGCGCACCCGCAGCGCGATGCCGGCCGCCCAGAGCGTCGCCGCGACGTTGACCAGGAGCGCCAGCGCGTAGAGGCCGAAGACGTCGACGCCGTCGCCGTCGACCTGCATCCCGGCGATCAGGGCGACCGCGGTGAGGATCACCCAGGTGACGAGGGAGCGGAAGATCGCCGCCAGCGCGTAGCCGGCGACGATGCCGCTGCGGCGGCGGGCGGCGAGCATGTAGCGGCGGCCGAAGCCGCTCTCGAAGTCGCGCGCCATCGCGAAGCCGGTGAAGACGCCGCCGAAGGCGGCCGACTGGAGCAGGACGAAGACGAACTGGAAGGCGGTGTAGCCGCTCGGGAAGTCGAAGCCGGGGATGTTGGCGACGGCCGAGAGGCCACCGGCGAAGGAGATGAGGAAGAAGAGCGGGAACATCACCGCCGGCACGAAGAAGGCCGGGTTGGTGAGGAAGTTGTGGATGCTGCGCCAGGCGACGGCGCGGGCGACCGTGGTCACGTCCTCACCAGCCTCGTCTTCAGGGCGCTGCTCGCCGCGACCATGCCGAGCACCAGGATCGCCGCGGCGATGCCGAAGCCGAGGGCGAGCTCGCCCGGGTTCCAGCCTTCGATCAGCAGCGAGCGGAAGGCTTGCAGCAGGTAGGAGACCGGGTTGATGCTGGCGATCGTGTGGAACCAGTCCGTTTCCAGCAGGTCGAGCGGCAGCGCCATCGAGGAGAGGAAGAGGAAGACGAAGAAGACCGGGAAGAGGCCCTGGACCGCCTCGCCGGAGCCGAAGCGCAGCGCCGCGAAGAGGCCGATCGTCCCGAAGGCGACGGTGATCGAGACCGAGAGGGCGAGGATCACGAGGGCCCCCGCAGGTCCCGCGGCCAGTTCGGCGCCGGCGGCTAGTCCGACCGTCAGGTAGGCGACGGCCTGGACGACTCCGAGCACGAACGAACCGGCGAGGAGGCCGCTGAGCAGGGCGGCGCCGCGCAGCGGCGTCAGCGCCAGCCGGTTGAGGAACCCGGTCTCGATGTCGCGGGCGAGGTCGGTGCCCGAGTTCATCACCGAGAACAGCGCCCCCTGGATGAAGGGAACGGCAAGGACGAAGGTCAGGTAGGAGTCGGTGGGAAAGCCGGGCAGGTTGGTCGCGTCCTGCAGGCCGCTGGCGTTGACCGCCAGCAGGAAGAGCGGGAAGACGAGGGCGGGAACGATCTGCGCCGGCTGGCGCAGGGTGCGCAGGACCGAGCGCCGCGCCAGCTGGGTGACCTGGGTGGACAGGCCGCCGCTCACGCCGAGCCGACCGCCTCGGTCTCCGGAACCTCCGCCTCCTTGTCGGCGGCGCCCTCGAGCGAGCGGCCGGTCTTGGCGAGGAAGACGTCGTCAAGCGAGGGTGCGTGCAGCTGCAGGTGCTCGATCGCGATGCCCTCGGCGTCGAGCGCCCGCACCACCTCGGCCAGCTGCGACTCGCCGCCTTCGAGCCGCACCGCGACACCGCGGGGGGAGGCGCCGGCGGGCTGGCCGAAGCGGCTCAGCACCGCCGCCATCCGCTCGCGCTCACCCGTCTCCAGGGGGACGGCCTCGACCGTCGGCCGCCCGATTTCGGCCTTCAGCTCGGCCGGAGTCCCCTCGGCGACGATCTTGCCGTGGTCGATGATCCCGACCCGGTTGGCGAGCGCGTCGGCCTCCTCCAGGTACTGGGTGGTGAGGAAGACGGTGACCCCGTCCTCGTTGGCGAGCCGCGCGACCTCTTCCCAGAGGGCGGTGCGGCTCTGGATGTCGAGGCCGGTGGTCGGCTCGTCGAGGAAGAGGATCCGCGGCCGGTGCGCGAGCGCCAGCGCCAGGTCGAGGCGGCGCTTCATCCCACCCGAGTAGCCGCCCACCTTGCGGTCGGCGGCGTAGGCGAGTCCGACCCGCTCCAGCAGTTCGCTGCCGCGGCTTTCGCGCTCGGCCTTGCCGAGGCCGTGGAGGGCGGTCTGCAGGCGCATGTGCTCGCGGCCGCTCAGCAGCGGATCGAGCGCCGCCTCCTGCAGGGCGGCGCCGATCGTCGCCCGCACCCGCGGTCCTTCCTCGACCACGTCGAAGCCGCCGACCCGGGCGGTCCCGGCGGTGGGAGGGAGGAGGGTGGTCAGCATCAGCACCGTGGTCGACTTGCCGGCGCCGTTGGGGCCGAGGAAGCCGTAGATCTCCCCCTGGCCTACCTCGAGGTCGATCCCGTCGACGGCCCGGGGGCCGTTCTTGAACTCGCGGACGAGGGATTCGACCTCGATGCCGCCGATGGGTGCGCCGCTGGCCATGCCGCTCCTTCGTGTTGCTTGCCGCTCTCGATATTTGAGGCTATCAACTATTGAGATACAATAATTTCATGGCGAAGAAAGACACCGGTCGCGAAGCGTGGGGCCTCCTCTCGAGCCTCGTCTATCCGCCGCCGTTCGCGGCGATCGCGCGCGAGCTCGACTTGCGGCCGGCTGCCTTCGGGACGTTGCGCATGCTCGATCGGCCGCGGACGATGAGCGAAGTCGCCAACGCCCTCCAGTGCGATAACTCGAACGTGACCGGGATCGTCGACAGCCTCGAACAGAAGGGGCTGGCGCGGCGCCGGCCCTCGGAGGAGGACCGGCGGGTGAAGCTGATCGAGCTGACGCCGGAGGGCCAGCGGGTGCACGCGCGGCTCGAAAAGGCGTTCGCGACGCCGCCCGCATGGGTCGACGGCCTCTCCGCCGAGGACCAGCGGAGCCTGCGTGACGTCCTCCGGCGGGCGGTTGACGCTAGAACTCCCGGTCCGTGAACGAGCGAACCAAGACCTACCGCCTGGCGATGACCGTCAACAAGCCCGTCGCCTGGTGGGGACGGATGCAGGTCGAGGGGCTGGAGGCGATCCCCGAGCAAGGGCCGCTGCTGATCCTCGGCAACCACGACAGCCACTGGGACCCGGTGATGGTCGGGATCGCCGCCTTGAAGAAGCGTCAGATCCGCGCCCTCGCCAAATCGGAGCTCTGGGAGGTGCGCGGCCTCGCCCCGATCCTCAACGGCATGGGGCAGATCCCGATCCAGCGCGGCAAGGGAGACAAGGACGCGCTGGCGAAAGCGATCGAGACCCTGCGGGCGGGCGCCTGCATCGGCGTCTTC
Organism: Actinomycetota bacterium; assembly: GCA_030852475.1. GTDB lineage: Bacteria > Actinomycetota > Thermoleophilia > Solirubrobacterales > 70-9 > VAYN01. Next base: position 11,313 of record JALYWY010000054.1, read on the forward strand.
CCCGAGGGCACCCGCTCACGCGGCAAGGTCCTGCGGGCGCGCAGCGGAGTCGGCCGTCTCGCCCTCGAGGTGCCCGAGGCCCACGTCACCCTGGTCGCGATCGAGGGCACCTCCGACCTCACCGGCTTTCCCCGCCGCCCCCGCATCCGCCTCCGCTTCTTCGATCCCGTCGGCGGTCAGCCCCGACCAGACGAGGACCCCGGCGAGCTCTCCGCCCGCCTCCTCGCCGAGATCCGCGAGCTCGTCCCGCCCTCGATCTCCTATCGCAAGCGGGCCAAGCTCAGCGGCGTCGCCGAAGACTGAACTCGACCTAGGACTTGGCGTCCTGGCCGTTGGCGCGAAGCGCGTGCCACGTGCCGCCGAAGGATTCGACGCCGTTGCCGTTTACCTCGCCGGTGATCTTGTCCCCGGTGAAGGTGTAGAGGGGATAGCCGAAGTAGGTGACCTGGAGCGTGCCGTCTTTGCGCCTCGTGGTTCCCAGCTTGCTTTTGACGACGTCGACCCCATACGGCTTTGCTTCGGTGACGAGCGGCGGCCACCGCTTCGCACAGGGGCCATAACAGGTCGGCTTTGAGCCCTGGTCTTTGTCGAAGCGGTAGAGGGTGAAGCCGTCGAATTCGAAGAGGCCTTTTTCGATGTCTTCGGAGTTCGCCCGCCAGATCGAGGCGCGCACGAGGCGTTTCTTGGGCTTTTCGCTTTCTTCTTCCGAGGCCGGCTTCTCCTTGTCTGGACGGCCATATGCGCCGGGGCCGGGGCCGTCGTCGTCCTCCCCTCCGCAGCCGGCGATCGCAAACGCCAGCGCCACGAGCAGGAGGAGCGGCAAGATGCCTCTGTTCATCGCTTCAGTGCGCAAGGTCTTCGCCGTTCTTGTGAAGCGAGTACCACTTGCCGCCGAAGGCTTCTACGTCGTGACCGTGGACCCGGCCGGTCGGGTACTTCTTGTCGCCGGTGAAGGTGTAGAGGGGGTGGCCGAAGTAGGTGACCTGGGTGGTTCCGTCCCGTCGCTGCGTGGTGCCCAGTTTCTCCGGGATGACCGCGTAGGCCTTGGGCTGTCCTTCGGTGAGAAGCGGCGGCCACTGCTTCGCGCAGGCACCGTAACAGGTCGATTTCGAGTCCTTGTCCTTGCTGAAGCGGTAGAGGGTGTAGCCGAATTCGTCGAAGAGGATTTCCTCGTACTCGTCCGTATTGGCGCGGAAGACTTTCGTCGGTCCGATTCCGCTGGCCTCTTCTTTCCCGCCGCCCGCGGTCTTCTCACTGCTCTCCTTGGCGGGGGTGGTCTCAGTCGTGCTGTCGTCGCTTCCGCCGCAGGCCGCGAGCCCCAACGCCAATAGAGCGATCACGCACAGTGCAGAGATGATTCGGTTCATCGACTTCTCCCCCGTAGGTCAACACGACGACAGCGGCCGAGGACTTTACAGGGAATCTTCCTAAGCGGTCAAAAAGCGATGTGCGCGCCCCGAGTCGAAGACCAGGGCAGGATTCGTCGACCCGGGGCGCGTCCCGGCGGTGCCGGGTTCAAGTACCTCTCAAAGAGGGCCTATTCGAGTTTCCCGATCTTGAAGATCTTCGTCCCGCAGTCCGGGCAGACGCCCTGGATCGCCGGACGACCGTTCTTCATCGTCACCTCTTTGGCGTCTTTGATCTCGACCTTCTTGCGCTCTTTGACGCAGTAACCCTCAGGCATGAAGGGGCCCTCCTTTCGTTGCCGCTGTACGGCAAATCTCGCGTCCCACGCGAGGTGGATTGAGGCGAATGTAACGCAGGTTCATGACGCTCCCGCGTAACTTTGTAACAAATCACACGAAACGCCCATCTCGCCCGTCAACTACCCTCCTGCCGCAGTCGCAAGCCCTTCCAAGCCTTCAAGGAGATACGGAATGCCCGAAGCAGTCATCGTCGACACCATCCGCACGCCGATCGGCCGTGCCTTCAAGGGCTCGCTGGCCCAGCTGCGCCCCGACGAGATGGGCGCCTTCGTGGTCGACCAGCTGCTCGAGCGCAACCCCGAGGTCGA
>JALYWY010000059.1 GCA_030852475.1 Actinomycetota bacterium
GGCGAGAGCACGGCGGCGGATTCGACGGGGTCCTCAGCGACTGCCGCCGTCGCCCGCCGCACCCTCGCCGAGACGCTTACCGTGGACGGCACGATCGGGTTCGCCGGGGAGGCGACCGCGGTTGCCCGCCTCTCCGGCACGATCACCTGGCTGCCCGAGGTCGGGGACGTCGTCCGCCGCGGCGAGACGCTCTACGAGGTCGCCGGGGCGCCGGTGGCCCTGATGTATGGGCAGGTCCCCGCGTACCGAGCCCTCGGTGAAGGGGTCTCCGACGGCGAGGACGTGCGTCAGCTCGAGGGCAACCTCGACGCCCTCGGCTTCGATCCCGGCGTCGTCGACGAGACGTTCACCGCCGCCACCGCCGCCGCGGTGGCCCGCTGGCAGGAAGACCTCGGGGTGGAGGTCACGGGCGAGGTCGAGCTCGGTCGGGTCACCTTCCTCCCGGGGCCGCGGCGGATCACCGAGATCGAGGTGACCCTGGGCGAAGCGATCGGCTCGGGCGGGAGCGGCACCCCGGTCGGCAGCAGCGCGGGCGCTGAGCCGACGGCGACCCTCGTCGCCTACCGGCCGCCCGCGGTCGACCCGGGAGTCGAAGCACCCGAACCGCCCCCCGCCGAAGCCGGTCCCGCCCCCGGCGAGGATGAGCCGGGACGCGAGCCCGGCGAGCCTGACCGAGAGGACGAAGCGGCACCCGCGGCGGGGCGGCCTGACGAAGGCGCGGGCGGGGCCGGGCGCCCCGCAGCGCGGCCGTCGTCGGGTACCCCGGAAGGAGGGGCAGACGAAGCCGGCGGTGGCGAAGCAGGTTCGGTCCCCGTCCTCGGGACCAGCTCGACGCGGCGGGTCGTCGTGGTGGAGCTCGAACCCGACCAGCAGTCGCTGGCGCGGCGGGGCCAGTCGGTTGGCGTCTTCCTCCCCGACGGAACCGAGATCCGCGGCGAGGTGAGGAAGCTGGCCACGGTCGAGGGGGTGGGCGAAGAAGCGGAAGCGGGGGTCGAGGCCACGGTCGTCCTCAGCGCGGGCAAGAGGGTCCCCGCGCTGGAGGGCGCCACCGTCAGCGTCGTCTTCACCCAGCGGGTGCGAAAGGACGTGCTCAGCGTCCCCGTCACCGCCCTGCTGGCGATCGGCGGCGGCCGCTACGCCGTGATCGTCGCCCGGGGCTCGGGCAGCATGCGCGTCGAGGTCACCCCGGGCCTCTCGGCCGACGGCTACGTCGAGGTCTCGGGAAAGGGACTGCGCGAGGGGATGCGAGTGGAGACCGGCGAATGAGAGCGGAGCCGGTGCTCGAGCTGCGAGACGTCCGCAAGCGCTATCCCGGTGGCATCGAGGCTCTCCGCGGCGTCTCGCTGACGATCGGCCGGGGGGAGCTGGCGGCGGTCGTCGGGCCCTCCGGGTCCGGCAAGTCGACCCTGCTGCACCTGATGGGAACGCTCGACCGCCCGAGCGGGGGCACGATTCGGGTCGAGGGCGTGGACCTCTCGACCGCGAGCGACGACGAGCTGGCCGGGATCCGGGCGAGCCGGATCGGGTTCGTCTTCCAGAGCTTCTTCCTGCTCGACGCGGCGCCGGTGCTCGACAACGTCGCCGATGGCCTCCTCTACGCCGGCGTGCCGTCGCGGGAGCGCCGGCGGCGTGCGGCCGAGGCGCTCTCCCGGGTCGGCCTCTCCCACCGTCGCGACCACAGCGCCGCCAAGCTCTCGGGCGGCGAGCGTCAGCGGGTGGCGGTAGCCAGAGCGCTGCTGGGGGAGCCGGCGATCATCCTCGCCGACGAGCCGACGGGAAACCTGGACAGCCGCACGGGGGAGCGGCTGATGGAGCTGTTTCGAGAGCTCAACGCGGACGGCGCGACCCTGGTGATCATCACCCACGACGAGGAGATCGCCGCCTCGGTCCCCCGCCGCATCTCCGTCCGCGACGGGCTGCTGGAGGACGGTCCGGCCGAGGCGTCCTCGGCGGGGCCGCGATGAGCCGGCTGCTCCCCCAGGACGTGCCGCGGCTGGCGACGACCGGCCTCCGCGCCCGCAAGCTGCGGGCGGCTCTGTCGGTGCTCGGGATCTCGATCGGGATCGCCTCGATGGTGGCGGTGCTGGCGATATCGGAAACGAGCAAGGCAGATCTGCTGGCGACGATCGAACGGCTCGGGACCAACCTGCTGAAGGTGACGCCGGGGGAATCGGTGTTCGGCGAGGAAACCCAGCTGCCGGCGGCCGCGGTGGCACGGATCCGCCTCCTCGACGACGTCGAAGCGGCCAGCTCCGTCACCGCCGTCTCCGGGATCACCGTCCGCCGCAGCTCCTACGTGCCCGATGAGATCACCGGCGGGATCTCGGTCCAGGCGAGCGACGGGTCGCTGCTGCGCAGCCTCGACGGCGAGATGCGCGACGGCCGCTTCCTCGACGCCGCCGGCGAGCGCTATCCGGTCGTCGTCCTCGGCGCCAAGGCGGCGAGCCGCCTCGGCATCAGGCAGGTCGACGGGATCGTTCAGGTCTACCTGTCCGGAAGGCTCTTCACCGTGGTCGGGATCATGGAGCCGCTGCGCCTGGCGCCGGAGATGGACGCGGCGGCCCTGGTCGGGTACCCGGCGGCACGCAGCGCCTTCGACACGACGCGGAGCGCCTCGACGATCTACGTGCGAAGCGGCGAGGGCGAGGCGGAGGTGGCGGCGGTGAGGTCGCTGCTCCCCGCCGCCGCCGATCCGGGAAGCTCCGAAGACGTGGCGGTCAGCCGGCCGTCGGATGCGCTCGAGGCGCAGGTCGCGGCGGAGGGGACGTTCACCTCCCTCTTCCTCGGGCTCGGCGCCGTCGCTCTCCTCGTCGGCGGCATCGGCATCGCCAACGTGATGATCATCTCGGTCCTCGAGCGCCGCTCCGAGGTCGGCCTGCGGCGGGCGCTCGGCGCGCGCAGGCGCCACATCACCCTGCAGTTCCTCTCCGAGTCGCTCGTGCTCGGGACCGCGGGCGGCGTGGTCGGGGTGCTGCTGGGGTCCGTGGCAACCGCCCTCTACGCCGCCTACGAAGGGCTCGGCCTGCGGGTGCCCCTGGTCGCGGTGGTCGGGGGTCTGCTCGCCGCCGCGGCCCTCGGCGGCCTCGCCGGCCTCTACCCGGCGATGCGGGCGGCGAGGCTGGCGCCGACCGAGGCGCTGCGGTCCGTCTGACCCTTTCGCCTACCTCTCCATCTGAGGAATGTCCCGCTGGCTGACTGGATCGCCGTCGGCCCCCGCCTCGACCTCGCGCCAGAAGGCATCGACGCGAGCGTTCCACTCGTCCGGGACCTCCTGGAAGGGCTGGTGGGCCTCCTCCTCCATCACCTCGAAGCCGGCGCCGGGGATCAGCTCGGCGACGGTGCGGCCGAGCTCTGGACGGCTGGTGCTGTCGCGGCCACCGGCGAGGACGAGCGTCGGCGCGGCGATCTGCGGCAGGCGCTCGCTCGTATCGTGGCGGAGGAAGGCATCGAGGAAGCGCTGCATGTCCTCGGTCGCCTGCTTGTGGGGAAAGGCGAGCACCTCGTCGATGATCTGCTCGACGGTCCCGTCGTTGTGCGCCCGCGCCGTGTAGATGTCGAGGAAGAACCCTTCGAGGAACGCGCGCTCGCTCGGCGCCACCTCGGCCAGCCAGCGGACGAACAGGCCCCAGGAGCGAAGGTAGGGGTCCGCCACCGCCCAGGTGCTCTGCAGGACGAGGCTGCGGACGAGGTCGGGGTGTCGGATCGCCAGCTCCTGGGCGATGACGCTGCCGCCGGAGAAGCCGGCGACGTGGGCGGAGGGAATGTCGAGCGCGCGCAGGACCCCGGCGGCGTCATCCGCCATCTCCTCCACCGAGACCGGACCTTCGGGCATGGGGGTCCGTCCCGCGCCGCGGTTGTCGAACGCGGTCAGCCGGTACCGGTCCGCGAGCCCGTCGAGCTGGAACTGCCACGACTCGACGGTGTCGCCGAGGCCGCCGATGAGCAGCACGTCAGGCCCCAACCCCACCTGGTCGACGTAGATCTCGAGGCCGTTCGCCTCGACCATCTGCGGGCTGTCGGTTGAAATGCTCATGCTCCTCCTTACGTTTTGGTCTCTATCTGGGGGGTGCGGAAGACGCCCTTCGGGTCCCACCGGTCCTTCACCGCGGCAAGCCGCTCTCCGCTCGAGCCGAAGGCCGCCGCCATTCGGTCCGCGCCCTCCTCGCCGAGGAAGTTCGGGTAGGTCGCGCCGACCGACCAGGCCTGCAGCTCGTCGCGGATCGCGCGGCCGAGCAATCGACAGCGCTCGTCGTCGGCCGGGTCCTCCCAAAGCAGGAGCGGGTGCACGATGAAGCCGGCCTCACGGCCGCCAAGCGGGGAGTGCTCGGCGCCGAAGCCGCGGACCGCTCCGCCCCAGGGCACGATGAAGAGCTGCGAGGGGCCGGGCGGGATCTCGGCGGCCCGCGCGACGAGCATCTCGATCGCCTCGTCGGGAAGGTCGGCGACGTTCTCCGCCGTCCAGTAGTTGCGGTAGCCGGGCAGGTCGTCGATCGAGCACTGGAAGTCGGCGTAGCCGGTGGGCGCGAAGAAGTCGGCCGTCGGCGGCCCGAACTCGCGGATCGCCCGCAACGCCTGCTCGCCGTCGGCCGGCGGGCCGGCGTACATCCCGGCGATCATCACGGCGGGTTTCCCGTGCAGCTCCTTCGGGACGTCGGGCTCGGGTGGCGCGGTGATGAACGCGAACGCCAGGCCCAGCTCCTCGGGCGCGTCGCACATCACCTCGCGGAACAGGCGCAGGAGCTCGCCCGCGCGCTCGGCAGGGTGCAGGACGAGACCCGCCATCACCTCAGGGCCGACAGGGTGAAGCTGGAATTCGAGCTCGGTAACCACGCCGAAGCTGCCGCCGCCTCCCCGCAAGGCCCACAGGAGCTCCCGGTTCTCGTCCTCGGCGGCCCGCACCAGCTCGCCCTCGGCGCTCACCAGCTCGGCCGCGATCAGGTTGTCGCAGGCGAGGCCGTGCTTGCGCTCGAGCCATCCCGAGCCGCCGCCGAGCGTGAGGCCGGCCACGCCGGTCGTGGACACGCGTCCCCCGGTGGTCGCAAGGCCGTGGATCTGGGTGGCCCGGTCGACCTCGGCCCAGGTGGCTCCTCCTCCCACGCGAGCCACCCGCTGCTCGGGGTCGACCTCGACGTCGCACATGCCCCGGAGGTCGAGCACGAGCCCTCCATCGCAGAGCGACCGGCCGGACACGGAGTGCCCGCCGGACCGCACCGCGACCTCCAGCTCATGCTCACGCGCGAAGGCGAGCGATGCGATCACGTCGTCGGGCGCGGCGCAGCGAGCCACGAGGCGCGGCTGCCGCGCGATCATCGAGTTGAACAGCGTGCAGGCGTCGGCGTACTCCGGCGCGCCGGGCTCGTAGAGGCCGCCGCGAAGCCGGAAGCGCAGCTCACTCAGCGCCGCCTCGGACGGCGAATCGGCAGGGACGGTGACAGTGGGTGCTTCGTTCTCGCTGTGGATCATGCGGCGAAGGTACGCCGCGCGCCGCCGCGGATCTTCCCCTGTTCCGGCCAGACGGCAAAGATGGCCCGAATGGGCCAGGCCGCCGTCGCCTAGAGCAGGCCTTCGCGCATCGCGTACGCCACGGCAGCCGCGCGCGAGGGCATCCCCAGCCTGGCGCGGGCGTTCGCCACATGACGATGCACGGTGTGAGGGCTGAGGACCAGCCGCTCGGCGATCTCCCCGTTGCTCAACCCCTCGGCGATCAGCCTCAGCACTTCCCGCTCGCGCGGAGTGAGTCCGCCGGCTCCGCCCGCCTCGCCGCTGATCCCACGGGATCGCGAGGCATCGCGGGAGGCGCCGAGCCGCTCGAACGCGTCGCGAGCGTGCCCGGCCTCCGCGCTGGCGGCGTCCGCGCGTCCGAGAGAGGCGAGGGTCCGCGAGAGAGCGAGGCGCGAGAGCGCCTGCTCGTAGGGAGCGGCGGATTCCGCGAACAGATCGAGCGCGTCCTCGAGATTGCGACGCGCCCGCTCGTGGTCTCCCCCCTCCTCGGCGAGCTCGCCCACCACCAGGCGGGCACGACCTCGAAGGTACGGCGTTCCCAACCGCTCGACGATGTCCGTGAGCTCGACCAGGGCCTCGCCGGCCCGATCGAAGTCGCCGATGTCGCCGCAAGCGCGGGCGAGCAGCTCGAGCGGGAGAATCCGCTCGACCGGGGCGGTCTCCCCGATGCGCCGGAGGATTCGCTCGGCGGTGTCGGCGGCCCCGATGGCATCGCCGTCCTCGAGGGCCAGCGCTCCCAACCCCACGAGCGCGGAACGGTGGGGAAGGGCGCGCTCGAAAAGCGCTCGCGCCTCCTCGGAGCGTCCCTGCCGGGCTCGCAGCTCGCCCAGCCGGACGAGGCCATCGGGGGCCATGCCCGGGCGCATCGCCTCCAGGTCGGCGAGGGCGGCGACGAGCTCGAGCTCGGCGGCCGGCCATTCGCCCCGGCAGGTGAGGACCCGGCCGTAGGCGCTGCGACAGACCCCGATCAGGTGGCGCCCGTTCAGGCGCTCGCCGATCGCGCGCATCGCCTCGCACCACTGGACCACCCTCTCGAAGTCGCCGACCCGCTCGCAGACGCCGATCAATATGCACAGCGCCCAAGCGGGGGAGATCGGGAGTTCGAACTCCTCCCCGACGCATAAGGCCGCTGCCTCGTCCAGCCGTCGCAAGCCCTCGTCGACCTCGCCGTGGACGACCCGCGCCGCGCCTTCGATCGCGATGCCCAGGGCCTCCAGGTCGGAGACGCTCAACCTGCTGCCCAAGGCGGCCGCTTCACCGCCCTTGGTCGCTGCCGCTTGCGGGTCGGCATCGACCTCGAGTGCGTAGTAACCCTCGATCACGAGCAGCCAGCCGTACTCGACCGCCGGGGGCCGCCCGTCGAGCAGCACCCGTCCGCGCTCCAGCCATCCCGCCGCGACCGCCTCGTCGCCGCGGAAATGCAGGGCATCGTTGGCCAGCCACCCCGCCATCCGTGCCGCGCCGCCCGCGTCGCCCGAAGCCCGGTAGGCGCGGAACGCCTGCTCGCGCGCGGCGAGAGAAGCGTCGGTGTCGCCAAGCCATGAGGTCGCCCAGCTCAACCCCTCCCACGCCACGACGGACTCCTCGCGCGCGAGCGCGGCCTCGAAGCACCGTCGCGCCTCCTCCCAATCCAACCTGGCGAGG
>JALYWY010000098.1 GCA_030852475.1 Actinomycetota bacterium
GCGAAGAAGCCGCCGAGCGGCTGGTTGTAGAGGATCTCGGTGAGGATGCCGCCGCTGATCCCGAAGACCAGCGCGTAGATGTCGAGCAGCCCGGTGATCAGCATCAGCGCCAGGAAGCGCGGCACCACCAGGTTCTTGATCGGGTCGACGCCGAGCACCTGCAGGGCGTCGAGCTCCTCGCGGATCTTGCGGGCGCCCAAATCGGCGGTGATCGCGGTGCCGGCGACGCCGGCGACGACGACCGCGGTCACGAACGGCGCGAACTCGCGGATCGAGGCGAGGACGAAGAAGCCGCCGAGCCGGTCGAGGGCGCCGAAGAGCGAGAGGAAGTTGGCCGCTTGCAGGCCTGGGGCGCCGAACCCGAAGGCGACCGTCGAGACCAGCAGCGGGAACCAGCAGAGCTGCAGGGCGAAGAGGAACTGGCCGATGAACTCCTCGCCGTAGGGATACGGGGGCTTGATCGCAGAGACGATCGTGCGCGCGGTGAGGATCATCATCTCCCCCACCTGTTCGAACAGCGACTTGGCGGGCAAGAACGCCCTGTTGACCGCGGATCCGACCATCTGCTCCTCCGTCCGAGCCGTGCCGCAGGTGCGGCTCCTCACTCGGTGCGCAGGAGTCTAGGGGATGGCAATGCCCTAACCGTTAGTCCCGTGTTGAGATACGGCTAACCCCTTGGCCGACGGAGAAATGCCTGCGAAAGCGGCCAAACCCCGTGCTATGTTCGGGCCGCTTTGCGGGGGACCGGACGACATTCCCGGCACACCCGCCTCCGAGCCATCGCGACTGGGTTAGCGGCGGTGGCGGTGGCGGCGCTGCTTGGTGCCTGCGGAGGCGGCGATTCCACCGCTGCCGAGGAACCGAGCGGCACCTTTCAGGTCAAGGTGACGGAAGCGAAATTCCCCGCCGTGCAGCAGCTCGGCCAGACCTCGCTGCTGCAACTGGCGATCCGCAACACCGGCGACCGCACCGTGCCCGCCCTCTCGGCGACCTTCACGATCGCCGGCAAGCGCGGCGAATCGTCCTCGCTGCCCTTCGGCGTCAACGATCCCCAACCCGAACTCGCCCAGCCGGAACGGCCGGTTTGGGTCCTCTCTTCGACCTACCCGCGCCTGGACGGCTCCGCCGAACCCGGGGGCACCTCCACCTCGAACCGCAAGACCTTCTCCTTCGGGTCGCTGAAGCCGGGGAAGACCGTCAAAGCCGTCTGGAAGCTGAGCGCGGTGCGAGCGGGCAAATTCAACCTGCTCTACCGGATTGACGCCGGCCTCGGCGGGGAAGCTAAGGCGGAGACGGAAGGCGGCGTCGCCCCCGGTGGGTCTTTCTCGACCGAGATCACCGAACGACTGCCGGAAACGGAAGTCACCGACGACGGTGAAATCGTTGAGATCAAGCAAGGCAAGAAGGGCCAATAGGGCTTCGAAGGCCGCGGCCGCACTGGCGGTCCTGCTGACCCTGGCGCTGCCGGCCTGCGGCTCGGCAAGCGATCAGGACTCAGCGGCGCGCGACGCGGCATCTCGAGACGAAGCGGCCGCGAGCGCCAAGCGCGGCGTCGCCCTGAAGCAGATCGGCTCTTTCGACGCCCCCGTCTACGTCACCGGCGCCCCCGGCTTCCCGCGGATCCTCTTCGTCGTCGAGCAGCCGGGCCGGATCCTGGCCCTGCAGGGCGGGCGCAAGCGCACCTTCCTCGACATCCGCGGCCTCGTCAGCTACGGCGGCGAGGAGGGTCTGCTCTCGGTCGCCTTCCCGCCCGACTACGCCCGCAGCAAGCGCTTCTACGTCTATTACACGGACAACAACGGCGACATCCGCGTCGACGAGTTCCGCCGCCGGACGGCGACGCGGGCCTCCTTCGGCACTCGGCGGCCCGTGATCCAGATCCCCCACCCCGTCAACAGCAACCACAACGGCGGCCAGCTGCAGTTCCTCGACAACCTCCTCTACTTCGCGACGGGCGACGGCGGCGCCGGCGGCGACCCGCCGAACAACGCGCAGAACAAAGAGGTGCTGCTGGGAAAGCTGCTGCGGATCGATCCCCACGCCTCAGGGGGAAGGCCTTATTCGGTGCCGTCGAGCAACCCCTTCGTCGGCAAGGCCGGACGCGACGAGATCTACAGCTACGGGCTGCGCAACCCCTTCCGCTTCTCCTTCGACACGACCCGCGGCCAGCCGCGGATCGCGATCGGCGACGTCGGCCAAGACAAGTTCGAGGAGCTCGACTACCTCACGGTCGGCAGGGCGAACGGGGCGAACTTCGGCTGGGACGCCTTCGAGGGGTTCAGCAGGTACGACGGCGGCAGCCCGGATCCGGGAGGGACGGTGAAACCGATCTTCACCTACGGCCGCAGCCGCGGCTGCACGATCATCGGCGGCTACGTCGTCCGCGACAAGCGACTGGCGGGCCTGCGCGGGCGCTACGTCTACGCCGACCTCTGCGAGGGCGAGCTCCGTGTCCTCACTCCCGGTCTGAAACGGGCCCGCGGCGACCGCAAGCTGGGCCTGCGGGTGGAAACCCCGAGCTCCTTCGGCGAAGACCAGCGCGGCCGCCTCTACGTCGCCTCGCTGGAAGGGCCGGTCTACCGGCTCGTGCCGCGCTGAAGAATTCACACTTCTGCGCACTACTTGCTGCAACTTTCTGTCTACAGTTGCTTTCATGCACGCGATGGCCAGAGAGACCTGGACCGACGAGCGCCTCGACGACCTGACGAAGCACATGGATGAGAACTTCCGTGAGGTGCGCGCCGACTTGCGCCAGCAGCGAGAGGAAATGGCCCGGCAAAAAGATATGGACGCGAGGTTCGACGCCCTCAATCGCACGATGCAGATCGGCTTCAGCGCGATCGGCGGCGCGTTGGCTGTCATCGGCGCGGTTCTAGTCGGCCTGATCGGTCTGATCAGCACCCAGCTCTAACAGCGCTACAGTTGGCTGACCAGCCAAACGGGGTCGACGAAGGGAGCAGCGGGTGGAGAGCGCAACGCTTGAGAAGACGGATTCGATCGAAGTCCACAACCCCGCCACGGGCGCCGTGATCGCCACGGTTCCGGTCGACTCTCCCGAAGCAGTAGCCGAGAAGGTCGCCCGCGTCCGCGCCAACCAGGCCGAGTGGGAGGCGATGGGGATCGAGGGCCGCTACCACTGGCTCGGCAAGCTGCGCGACTGGCTGCTCGACAACCAGGACCGCGTCCTCGACACGATGCAGCTGGAGACCGGCAAGGTCCGCGCCGACGCGTCGAACGAGCCCGGCTACCTCGCCGACCTGATCAACTTCTACGGCGCCAAGGCGGCCAGCTTCATCGGCGAGGAGAGCGTCCGGCCCCACTCCCCCCTCCTCGCTTCCAAGAAGCTGCGCATCCAGTACCGACCCCACCCGGTCGTCGGCATCATCAGCCCCTGGAACTTCCCGCTGATCCTCTCCCTCGGCGACGCGATCCCGGCACTGCAGGCGGGCTGCGCCGTCGTGGTCAAGCCCTCCGAGTTCACCCCGCTCGGCCTTACCGAGGTGGTCGAGGCGTGGAAGCAGGAGATCGCTGGGCCCGACGTCTTCGATTGCGTCCACGGCACGGGCGAGACCGGGGGCGCCCTGGTGGATGAGGTCGACTTCATCCAGTTCACCGGCTCCGACCGCACCGGCCGCAAGGTGATGGCACGGGCGGCCGAGACCCTGACCCCCGTCAGCCTCGAGCTCGGCGGCAAGGACCCGATGATCGTCCTCTCCGACGCCGATCTCGACCGCGCCGCCAACGCCGCGGCCTGGGGCGGGATGATGAACTCGGGTCAGATCTGCATGTCGGTGGAGCGGATCTACGTCGAGGAGCCGGCCTACGACGAGTTCGTCAGCAAGCTGACGGCCGAGGTCGGACGGCTGCGGCAGGGCGCCGACGACGCGGGCAACCCGAAGGACGTCGGCGCGATGACCTCGCCCAACCAGACCGCGATCGTCGAGGATCACGTCTCCGACGCACTCGCCTCCGGCGCCAAGGCCTTGACCGGCGGCAAGCGGGTCGAGGGACCTGGCGACTACTTCGAGCCGACGGTGCTCGTCGACGTCGACCACTCGATGAAGGTGATGCGCGACGAGACCTTCGGACCGGTCGTCGGGGTGATGAAGGTGCGCGACGCCGAGGAGGCGATCCAGCTGGCCAACGACACTCCTTACGGCCTCTCCGGCTGCGTCTTCGGCGAGCGCGAGCGAGCCGAGCAGGTCGCGCGCCGGGTCGAGTGCGGCGCGATCAACGTCAACGACGTCCTCATCAACTACTTCGCGATGGACGTGCCGATGGGCGGCTGGAAGCAGTCCGGGATCGGCTTCCGGCACGGTGAACCGGGAATCAAGAAGTACTGCCGCAGCGAGTCGCTGGTGATCACCCGCTTCGGCGGCAAGCGCGAGCCCACCTGGTACCCCTACACCAAGGGCCGCCGTCGCCTGCTCGCCCCGATCTCCCGCTTCTTCGGCGCCCGGGACTGGCGCCGCAAACTGGGCCTCCGCCGCTGACACATCGACGCTCGGTAGCCTCTTTAGGTTCATGGCCGAGCGTGACTACATAAGGGCGACCAAGGAGCGCGTAGTCGTCTTCGACGGCGGCATGGGCGCGACCCTGGAGCAGTTCGACCTCACCCAAGAGGACTACGGCGGACTCGAGGGGAAGTGCCACGAGGCGCTCGTTCTCAACCGGCCCGACGTGATCGAGGGCGTCCACACCTCGATGCTCGAAGCAGGCGCCGAGGTGGTCGAGACCGACACCTTCCAAGGCTCGCGGCTGAAGCTCGAGGAGTGGGGCCTGGGCGAGCACACGCTTGAGATCAACACGAAAGCGGCAGAGATCGCCCGCCGCGCCGCCGGCGAGGACCGCTTCGTCGCCGGCTCGATCGGCCCCACCGGTTTCCTGCCCGCCTCCACCGACCCGACCCTCGGCGACATCTCCTTCGGCAAGCTGGTCGAGGTCTTCGCGGAGCAGGCCCGGGGCCTGGTCGAAGGCGGCGCCGACCTGATCATGATCGAGACGGCGCAGGACATCCTCGAGGTCAAGGCATCGATCTTCGGCGCCCGCGAGGCGTTCGCCAAGACCGGCCGGTCGCTGCCGATCCAGTGCAGCGTCTCGCTGCTGCCCAACGGCGGCAAGATGCTGCTCGGCACCGACATCCGCTCGGTGCTGACGACGCTGACCGCGCTGGACGTCGACGTGATCGGCCTCAACTGCTCGACCGGGCCCGAGGACATGCGCGACGCGATCCGCTTCCTCGGCGAGAACTGCCCGCTGCCCGTCCACTGCATCCCCAACGCCGGGCTGCCGCTGCAGGGGCCCGACGGGGAGACGATCTTCCCCGAAGAGCCCGAGCCGCTGGCGGCGACGCTCGGCGAGTTCGTCGAGCGCTACGGGGTCGGCATCGTCGGCGGCTGCTGCGGAACCACGCCCCAGCACGTCGCCGCGATCCGCGAGCGCGTCGATGGCCGCACCCCCGGCGAGCGCCCCGCACCCGGCCCGATCGAGGTCTCCTCGATGATGACCTCCACGCCGCTGGTGCAGGAGCCGCGCCCGACCCTGGTCGGCGAGCGGGTCAACTCCCAGGGCTCGAAAAAAGCGAAGGAACTGCTGCTGGCCGACGACTACGACGGCCTCGTCCAGGTCGCCGAAGACCAGGTGGAAGGCGGAGCGCACGTGCTCGACACCTGCGTCGCGCTGACCGAGCGTCAGGACGAGGACGAGCAGATGACCGCCGTGGTGAAGCGGATCTCGCTCACCCAGCCGGCGCCGATCCAGGTCGACTCCACCGAGCCGGAGGTGATCAAGTCCGCTCTGGAGCAGATCCCCGGGCGGGCGATCGTCAACTCGATCAACCTCGAGGCCGGGCGCGACAAGGCGGATGTGGTGATCCCGCTGGCGAAGGCCCACGGAGCGGCTCTGATCGCGCTGACGATCGACGAGGTCGGGATGGCGAAGACCGCCGAGCGCAAGGTCGAGATCGCCAAGCGCATCCGCGAGATCGCCTGCGACGAGCACGGCCTCGACCCGGAGGCGCTGATCTTCGACGCCCTCACCTTCACCCTGACCACGGGCGACGAGGAGTGGAAGCCCTCGGCGGTGGAGACGATCGAGGGCATCCGCCGGATCAAGGCGGAGCTGCCGGGCGTGAAGACCTCGCTCGGCGTCTCCAACGTCTCCTTCGGCGTCTCGCCGCGGCCACGGGCCGTCCTCAACTCCGTCTTCCTCCACCATTGCGTCGACGCCGGGCTGGACCTGGCGATGGTCAACCCGAACCACATCACCCCTTACGGCGAGATCCCCGAGGAGGAGCGGGAGCTGACCGACGACCTCGTCTTCAACCGCCGCGACGACGCGCTCGAGCGCTTCATCTCCTATTTCGAGTCGAAGGGCGAAGACACCGAGGCAGAGGCCGCCGACC
>JALYWY010000002.1 GCA_030852475.1 Actinomycetota bacterium
GACCTGAGGAGGCTCGAGATGAAGCCGACGCAACGCCTGCACGACCTAGGGCAGAGCCTCTGGCTGGACAACATCACCCGGCCGATGCTGCGCGAGGGGGTGCTGGAGGGCTACATCCGCGACCTCGCGGTCACCGGTCTCACCTCGAACCCGTCGATCTTCGAAAAGGCGATCTCCGGCGGCGAGGCCTACGACGAGCAGATCGCCGAGGTGGCGCCGAAGGCGGCCGCCGGCGAGGGCGTCGGCGCCGACGACCGGGAGCGGATCTTCTTCGAGCTGGCGCTGGCCGACCTGCGTGACGCCGCCGACCTCTTCGCCGACGTCCACCGCCGCACCGCCGGGGTCGACGGCTTCGTCTCGCTCGAGGTCTCGCCGTTGCTGGCCGACGACGCCGCGGCGACGATCGAGCAGGCGAAGGCGCTGCACGAGAAGGGCGGGCGCGACAACCTCTTCATCAAGATCCCCGGCACGCAGGCCGGGCGCGAGGCGATCGAGGAGTCGATCTTCGCCGGCATCCCGATCAACGTCACCCTGCTCTTCGACGACAAGCAGTACCTCGGCGCCGCCGACGCCTACATGCGCGGGATCGAGCGACGGATCGAAGCCGGGCTCGACCCCAACGTCGCCTCCGTCGCCTCGCTCTTCATCAGCCGCTGGGACGTCGCCGTCGGCAAGGACGTTCCGGAGAACCTGGTCAACCGGCTCGGGATCGCGGTCGGCGGCCGCGCCTTCCACGCCTACCACGAGCTGCTGCGCTCGGACCGCATGCTGCGCCTGATGAACGAGGGCGCGCGGCCGCAGCGGCTGCTCTGGGCGAGCACCGGGACCAAGGACCCCGACGCCTCCGACACCCTCTACATCGAGGCCTTCGCCTCTCCCTTCACGGTCAACACGATGCCCGAGCCGACCCTGAAAGCCTTCGCCGACCACGGCCAGGTCACCGACCTCTTCCCGGCCGACGGCGGCAACGCCGAGCAGGTCCTCGCCGAGTTCGTCGAGGCCGGTGTCGACGTCGCCGCCCTCGCCGCCCGCCTCCAGGAGGAGGGCAAAGAGGCCTTCAACAAGTCCTGGGCGGAACTGCTGAAGTCGATCGAGGCCCAGAGCGGGGTCACGGCCGGGTGAGCGAGCCCTCGGCGTTGCGCCAGGCGCCCGCCTGGAGCGAGCTGCAGTCCCACCACGAGCAGATCCGCGGCACCCATCTGCGCGAGCTCTTCGCCGCCGACCCCGAGCGGGGGGAGCGGCTGGTCGCCGAGGGGGCCGGGCTCTACCTCGACTTCTCGAAGAACCGGATCACCGAAGAGACGCTGATGCTGCTCGGCGCGCTGGCCCGGCAGCGCGGGGTGGAGGAGCGCCGCGAAGCGATGTTCGCCGGCGAGCAAATCAACGTCTCCGAGGATCGCGCCGTCCTCCACGTGGCGCTGCGGATGCCGCGCGAGCGCTCGCTGATGGTCGACGGGGTGGACGTGGTCAAGGAGGTGCACGAGACGCTCGACCGGATGTCGGACTTCTGCGAGCGGGTGCGCTCGGAGGAGTGGCGCGGCCACACCGGCAAGCCGATCCGCAACGTCGTCAACGTGGGGATCGGAGGCTCCGACCTCGGGCCGGTGATGGCCTACGAGGCGCTCAGGCACTACAGCCGCCGCGAGACGACCTTCCGGTTTATCTCCAACGTCGACGGCACCGACTTCGCCGAGGCGACCCGCGACCTCGATCCCGAGGAGACGCTCTTCGTGATCTCCTCGAAGACCTTCACGACTCTGGAGACGATGACCAACGCCCACACCGCCCGCGAGTGGGCGCTCGCCGGGCTCGGCGGCGACGAGGAGGCGATCGCCAAGCACTTCGTCGCCGTTTCGACCAATGCGGGAGAGGTCTCCAAATTTGGCATCGACACCGAGAACATGTTCGGCTTCTGGGAGTGGGTCGGCGGTCGCTACTCGATGGATTCGGCGATCGGGCTCTCGACGATGCTGGCGATCGGACCCGGGCGCTTCAAAGAGATGCTGGCCGGCTTCCACGCGATCGACGAGCACTTCCGCGAGGCGCCGGCAGCGGCCAACCTGCCGATGATCCACGGCTTGCTGGCGGTCTGGTACGGCGACTTCTTCGGGGTCGAAACGCAGGCGGTGCTGCCCTACGACCAGTACCTGCACCGCTTCCCCGCCTACCTGCAGCAGCTGACGATGGAGTCGAACGGCAAGCACGTCACCCTCGACGGCGCCCACGTCGACTACGAGACCGGCGCCGTCTTCTGGGGCGAGCCCGGCACCAACGGCCAGCACAGCTTCTACCAGCTGATCCACCAGGGAACGCGGCTGATCCCCTGCGACTTCATCGGCTTCGGCAACTCGCTCAACCCGCTCGGCCGCCACCACGACCTGCTGATGTCGAACGTCTTCGCCCAGGGCGAAGCGCTCGCCTTCGGCAAAACGCCGGAGCAGGTGCGGGAGGAGGGGACGCCGGAGGAGATCGTGCCCCACCGGGTGATGGAGGGGAACCGGCCCTCGAACACGATCCTCGCCGAGCGGCTGACGCCGGAGACGCTGGGCGCTCTGGTCGCCTTCTACGAGCACAGCGTCTTCACCCAGGGGGCGATCTGGGGGATCGACTCCTTCGACCAGTGGGGGGTCGAGCTGGGCAAGGTCCTGGCCAAGGCGATCATCCCCGAGCTCGAATCCGAGGACGAGCCGGAGCTGCGCCACGACAGCTCCACCAACGCGCTGATCCGGCGCTACCGCGGCCTGCGCCGCTAGCCTCCGGCATATGTCGCCCCTCGACGTACTCCCGCTCGCCGCGGAGTCGTCGAACCTCCTCGCCGCGCGGAACCAGATGGCGTTCACGCTCGGCTTCCACATCGTCCTCGCCTGCCTCGGGGTGGCGCTGCCGGCGACGATCCTCACCGCCAACTACCTCGGGCTGAAGCGCGGCGACGCCGAGGCGATGGAGCTCGCCAAGCGCTGGTCGAAGGCGATGGCGGTCACCTTCGCGGTCGGCGCCGTCACCGGCACCGTGCTCAGCTTCGAGTTCGGCCTGCTCTGGCCCGAGTTCGTCGACCGCTGGGGCTCGGTCTTCGGGGTCGCCTTCGCGATCGAGGGGATCTTCTTCTTCATCGAGGCGATCTTCCTCGCGATCTACATCTACGGCTGGAAGCGGCTCGGCGGCTGGGCCCACTTCTGGTCCGGGGTGCCGATGGTGATCACCGGGATCGGCGGCGCCTTCGCCGTCGTCGCCGCCAACTCGTGGATGAACCAGCCGCAGGGCTTCACCCTGAACGCGGCCGGAAAGGTCATCGACACCGACCCGTGGCAGGTGCTCTTCAACCCGGCTACCGGCTACGAGGTTCCGCACATGATCCTCGCCGCCTACATGGTCACCGGGTTCCTGGTCGCCTCGATCTACGCGGTCGGGATGCTGAAGGGCCGGCGCGACCGCCTCCACCGGCTGGGGCTGCTGATCCCGCTGACGATCGCCTGCATCGCGACCCCGGTCCAGCTCTTCGTCGGCGACACCGCGGCGCGCGAAGTCGCCGACCACCAGCCGGCCAAGTTCGCGGCGATGGAGTGCATCTACGAGACCGGCGACCACCAGACCGAGTGGATCGGCGGGATCTGCACGGACGAAGAGGTCAAGTACGGGATCGGGATCCCCGACCTCGATTCGTTCCTGGTCGGGTGGAGCGCCGACACGGTGGTCACCGGGCTCGACCGGATCCCGGACGACGAGGAGCCGCCCGCGCACACCCTGCTGCACCTCTCCTTCGACACGATGGTCGGGATCGGGACGGGCCTGATGCTGCTGGCGCTGTGGCTGGCCTGGGCCTGGTGGAAACGGCGCGACATCCCGCAGACGAAGTGGTTCCTGCGGGCGGTCTCGGTCTCCGGGGTCGGCGCGATCGTCGCCATGTGGTGCGGCTGGATCGTCACCGAGGTCGGCCGCCAGCCCTGGATCGTGCAGGGCTACATGCGGACCGAGGAAGCGGTCACTGACGCCGAGGGGATCTGGTTCGCCTTCGGTTTCGTCGTGCTCCTCTACGCGGCGCTCGGGACCACCGCGATCCTCGTCCTGCGGGGGATGTCGCGGCGCTGGCGCGAGGCCGGCGGCGCCGAGGTCGAGGCCGGCTCCCCCTACGGGCCGCCGGACGAAGGCCGATCGCCGGAGGAGGGCCGATGAGCAAGGCCGACGCCGCGGCGGCGATCCTCTGGGTCGGCGCGACCTTCTACGCGCTCTTCGGCGGCGCCGACTTCGGCGGGGGATTCTGGGACCTCTTCGCCGGCGACGCCGAGAGGGGCCGGGCGCCGCGGGGGCTGATCCAGCGCTCTCTGACCCCCGTCTGGGAGGCCAACCACGTCTGGCTGATCTTCATCCTCGTCGTCCTCTGGTCCGCCTTCCCGCAGACCGTCAGCGCGATCTTCACGACGCTGTACGTGCCGATCGCCCTGGCGGCGCTGGGGATCGTCCTGCGCGGCGCCGGCTTCGCCTTCCGCAAGTCGGTGGTGACGCTGAACGAGGAACGGACCGCCGGCGCGATCTTCGCCCTCTCCTCGGTCCTGACCCCGTTCTTCATGGGCACCGTGATCGGCGCGATCGCCTCCGGCAACGTCCCGGCCGACGGCAACGGCGACACCTTCTCGAGCTGGATCGAGCCGCTGCCGCTGCTGATCGGGGCGATGTTCGTCGCCACCGGCGCCTACCTCTCGGCGGTGTTCCTGGTCGGCGACGCCCGCCGCGCCGGGGAAGCCGAGATGGAGCGCTACTTCGTACGCCGGGCTCTTATGGCCGGCGCGGTCGCCGGCGTCTTCGCCGCCGTCGGCCTGGTCGAGCTGCACGCCGAAGCGCGCTACGTCTTCGACCGCCTCGTCGACCAGGGCCTGCCGCTGGTCGTGCTCTCGGTGCTCTGCGGCGTCGGCCTGCTGGTGACCCTGCTGCGCGGCGGTCGCCGCCCGCTGCGCCCGCTCGCCGGGGGCGCGGTGATCGCCGTGATCTGGGGCTGGGGCGTCGCCCAGTTCCCCTACCTGCTGCCGACCAGCCTGCGGATCGACCAGGCCGCAGCCCCCGACCCGACCTTGACCGTCATCTTCATCGTCTTCGGCCTCGCCACCGTGTTCGTCCTGCCCGCTCTCTTCCTGCTCTACGCGCTGAGCCAGCGCGACGTGCTCGAGCACTAGGGTCCCGGCCGTGACGATCAAGGCGGTTCTCTTCGACATCGACGGCACCCTGCTGAAGACCGGCGGCGCCGGAGCGGTGGCCTGGCAGCGCGCCTTTCGCGAGCTATGGGAAGTCGATGCCAACATCACCGAACACACCCGGGAAGGGATGACCGACCCCGAAATCGCCGAGATCATCTTCCGCGAGGTAATCGGCCGCGACGGTTCCGACGAGGAGCGGGCGGCGGCGATCGCCGGCTACCTCAGCCACCTGCAGGAGGCGGTCGACGAGTCCAAGGGCTACGAACTGATGCCGGGGATCGAGGAGATCCTGCCCCGCCTCGCCGAGCAGGGTGTCCTGCTCGGCATCGTCACCGGCAACATCGAGGCCGCTGCCCACATCAAGCTCGCCCGCGGGGGCCTCAACCGCTACTTCGCCTTCGGCGGCTACGGCTCCGACGCCCGCGACCGGACCGAGCTGACCAGGAAGGGAATCGAACGCGGGGGAGAGGTGGCCAGCCACCCCCTCGATCTCGCCACGACGATCGGCGTCGGCGACACCCCCCGCGACGTCACCGCCTGCCACGGCGCCGGCATCAAGGTCGTCGGCGTCGCCACCGGCAGGTACTCGGTCGAGGAGCTAGGCGACGCCGACTGGGCGATCGCCGACGTCACCGCCGGCTTCCCGCTCTAGCTCAGGCCTTGCTGCAGCGGGCCTGGTAGATGTTCAAGAACCCGTTTTCGAAGCCGTTGCGGGCCATCCGCAGGTAGAGGCGCCAGACGCGCATTCGTTCCTCGCCGGCGAGGCGGGTTCCCTGCTCGCGGTTGGCGTCGAGGTTGTCCGCCCAGTGGCGCAGCGTCTTCGCGTAGTCGGGGCCGAAGTCCTCGACGTGGTGGACGACGAAGCCGGCGCGTTCCAGCGCCAGCAGGTTGCGCGAGAGGTGCAGGGGGGCGGCGTCGGGGAAGACGTAGCGCTCGGAGAAGTCGCCGGCCTCGGGATCGGTGTGGCGGAGGCGGGTGATCCCGTGGTTGAGCAGGCGCCCGCCCGGCTCCAGCAGCCCGGCCAGGGTCTCGGCGTAGAGGTCGATGTTGGCCGAGCCGACGTGCTCGACCATGCCGATGCTGGCGATCGCGTCGAACTTCTCGCCGGTGCCGGCGAGGTCGCGGTAGTCCATGACGCGGATGTCGACGCGGTCGGCGACGCCGGCCTCCTCGGCCCGCTGCCGCGCCTTTTCGGCCTGCGGCGGCGAGAGGGTGATGCCGACGACGTCGGCCCCGTACTTCGTCGCCGCCCAGAGCGGGAAGCCGCCCCAGCCGCAGCCGACGTCGAGGACGCGCTCGCCCTCTTTGATCGCCAGCTTCCGCGCGACGGTGTCGAGCTTCTCCTCCTGCGCCTGCTCCAGCGTCTTCATCTCGCCGTCGCGCCAGATCGCGCAGCTGTAGACCATCGTCGGGCCGAGGAAGAGCTCGAAGAACTCGTTGGAGACGTCGTAGTGGTGGCGCACCGCGCAGGCGTCGCGCTCCTTGCTGTGGCGGCGCCCGCTCGGCCGC
>JALYWY010000112.1 GCA_030852475.1 Actinomycetota bacterium
CCTCTCGCATATCGAGAGGAAGGCGACACGGCTATTTGAAAGCGACCTTGTCGACCGCCTCCTTGATCTTGTTGACGATGACGTCGGCGAGCTCGGTTCCCTGTTTGCCGTTGAAACCTTTCATCGCGGCGACCATCCCGACCATCAGCAGCGAGACCAGCAGGATCAGGCCGACGTACTCGACCGTGCCCTGCCCCCTCTCCCCCGCCAGCCGTTGGATCTCCCGCACCCGCCAAGAGACCGCGGCGTGCAGGTAGCCCATCAGCGCGTAGACCATCGATTGCCTCCTTCGTTCGATTCAAGGACACCGGATGCTCAGAGGCCTGGACGCACGGAACAAGACGCGATCGCGCCGAGGAAGTGCCGCTTTCGCAAAAGTTTCGTGACTTGAGGTGTCCGCTACCTCAAACCGAGGTAGGCACCCCATGCCTGTTGACGAGTTCATCCATCCGCAGGACGATGCCGTTCGTGCGGTTTCCGACCAAACGTGCCCATCGGGTCCTGCTGACCGCAATCGCGATAGCGGCGTTCCCTGCCATGCCCGCTTCCTCCGGCGCTGAAGAAGTACCGCAGATCATTTCCTTCACGGCCAGCCCCGGCACCGTGAAGGTCGGCAGCTCAACCACGGTGTCCGCTGCGATCGCACCGCTGAACTCTGCCTACCACGTCGCCATCGTCAACACGGATACCGGCGCATCGGTCGGGAGGTGCGCGGGTTGGTACTCCCCCTGCAGCCACAAAATGACGATCCCCTGGAGTGAGAACCGCAATCCAAGTGACCTCCATCTAGCGGCGGAGGTAGTGCCCAGTTCGTCCCCGGCAACCGGCGGCGGCACTCCCCTCACCATCGACGTCGAGCGCTTCGAATGGGGCATCTCGCTCAGCGCCAGCAAGAACCCGCTGAGAGTCGGCGAAAAAACCACGCTGCGCGTCGAAGGCCTGGCACCGGATCCCCGCTACACCGGCTACTACACGAAGATCGTCAATGACGACACCGGCCAAACCATCACGGCTTGCGCCGGCAGTGAATGCGCAGGGGTATTCGCTGCTGCCTATTCGATGCAAGCCGAAGCGGGTCCGGTACATGTTCACGCCGAGGTCGTCACCGAAGAAGCGCCATATGACGTCGCCGGTAGGAGCGACCTGACGCTCTACGTGGACCCGATCCCCTTCCGGGTCAGCATGAGCTTCTCCGAACCAGAAACCTCTTCCGCCGGGGAACGAACCTGGCTCGCGAGCGCGACGCCCTCCCCCTCGCTCTACGACACGCCGTTCACGACCGGGATCCATCGGCTCGACGGCTCCTCGGTCGCCGGCTGTGTGCTGTGGATGACCTCCTGTGCCCGTCGTCTCGGCCCGGGCACCTACCGGGCCGTCATCAAAGACGGTGAAAACATCTATGCGGCGACCCAGTGGTGGACGATCCCTCCGGGCAGCAGCGCCGAACCCGAAGAAGAGGCGGCCGACGACGTCAACCTGCTGGCGCTGGCGGCGATGTTCGCCGGCCCATCCCAGGTCTGCAGCGCCCTGCTCTTCTATCCCGGAACTCACTTACGCGGTAGCTCGCTCTCGGATCAGTACCTGGCCTGCGAAGAAGCAGCCGCGGCCGGCAAATCGATCACCGCGGTCCTGCGGGCGGTGGCCGCGGCCGGCGGTGGCACGGCGGTGCTCTGGTACCTCTACGAGGAGAAGACCAAGGAACAGACCCCGCCCGAACAGACCGAACCCGAAGAAGCGGGACCGCGCCCAGTTCCCCCGATCGGCTGGCCGAGCGAAATCGAGGCCGACGCGGCCATCCTGCGCGAACTGAATTCCCAGCTGGAGTCAGACCGCGAGGCGCGCATCGTCGTCAAGCAATGCCAGCGCCTGACGATCAGGGCCGCACTGCCCACCAGCAGATGCACGGAACTGCCGATCTTCGCCTCCGGCGACCTGGACGTCCCGCAGGCGACCAAGCACGACCTCGAGGCGCTGCTGCATTACCCGGCGTGGGTGATGTTGAACTACAAACCCCCCAACGAAGCGGATCGGGGGTGGTACAACGCGTTTTCCGTCTGCGACGAAAGCCCCCGCATCAGAAACTGCGATGAGTTTCCCTTCTTCAGCACCGAGCAGGGCGGAGGAAGCGCTAAACCACGTCCGAGCCTGAAGCTGATCGACTCAAAACAAAATAAGCGTCAGGGAGGGAAGTTGGCGCACTTCTACAACGCCTGTGGCGTCAACATCGGCCAGGGCAAACCGTTTTTGAACGTCCCCATGCCCCCCGGTTCCAATGTTCCAACGCTTATTCTCTGCAACGGCAATTCGTAGACTCTCCGTCTTGCATGGCCGAGCTAGAGCGACTCGATATTGATCAGCTCGCAGAACTAGAGCGGCTACTGGTCAACCAGGAAGCTCCGGTAGTCCAGCGATTCCAACCCCCGGCATCGGGTGAGGCACTTGCTGCCGTGGAGGCATATCTGGGGGCCCCTCTTCCCGATGAACTCCGGGAGTGGTGGGGCTGGCACAACGGAATCGACGAAAGCAGCGGTGAGCGACCGATCCAAAGTTCGATCGGACCGATTTTCTTTGCTCTCTCCACGGTCGGTGCCGTGGAGACCAGCCGAGAACTGCGGATAGGCGCTGAAGAAGATGCGCCTGAGGATCCAGATTCGCTTTGGGCATCAAGCTGGATCGCCATCCGCTCCCAAGGGCGGGTTGCATGCGAGTGCAACATTCCGACGGATGCCCCCGTTCCCGTGCTTCACGTCGATTACCACAAGGCGGCCTACCCAGGTGCGGTTATCTGTCACTCCCTCGGCAGGATGGTGCAATGGTGGATCGAAGCGCTGGAATCGGGGGCTTGGCGGTATGACCGAGAGGACGGCCGGTGGGAGCGGGTCTTTGAGCTGGTTCCACCGGAGCGCGATGAAGTAGGTCTCGTCTAGCCTTCGCAGATGAGGGGGATCGAGCCGGGGCCGCCACATGGTGCAGCGCTGTTCGTCACTGGGTAGTCCCGCGCGCGCAGCCAAGCGTCCGTGCCAGGTGGCATCCAGTCTTAGTAAGGGATCTATCAAAACCTTTCATCGTCGCCACCATCCCGACCATCAGCAGCGAGACCAGCAGGATCTGGCAGGGAGCCAAGCTAGGCCGCTTCTATGCGGCATGTGGGCTCACGTAGGTGTCGGTAAACGTTCCTCAACGTCCCGATGCCGCCTGGTTCTCATGTGCCACGTTGATTCTCTGCAACGCGAATTCCTAAACTCGGCCGCAGATGTCCGAGATCGAGCGGCTGAGCAGCGAGCAGTTAGGGCATCTGGAGCGGCTACTGGCTGAGCGAGGAGCGCCGGTGGTGCAGCGCCTTCAACCGCCGGCATCTGCGGAGGCCCTCGCCGCGGTAGAGGCGTATCTCGGTCGGCCATTACCGCTGGAACTCCGGCAGTGGTGGGGATGGCACGACGGCACTGACATCAAACCGCACGAACGGGCGGTCCGAGGGTTGATTGGTCCCTCTTTCATATTTCCCAGGACCGAGCGGGCGATCAAGTTCACCCGCGAATGCCGCGATGATGCTGAAGACATCGCGCCCGAGAACCCTGACTCAGTGTGGGGCAAGGCCTGGCTCGCTATTGGATCTCACGGCAAGGTGGCGTGTGACTGTGGTGTTGAAGTTGATGCCCCCGTGCCAATCCTTAACGTGGACTACCACCACATAGATGTCCCAGGAGAAGTAGCTGCCCGATCGTTTGGGGAGATGGTGCGATGGTGGATCGAGGCTCTGGAAGCAGGAGTTTGGATCTACGAACCGGAGCACGACTGGTGGGAACGCCGAAAAGAACTCGTGCCCCCCGAGCGCGAAGGCACTGGGCTGGTTTAGGCCTCACTTGGACTTGCGCCAGCTCCTAAACTTCGCCTGCAGATGCCTGAGATCGAGCGGCTGAGCAGCGAGCAACTTGAACATCTGGAGCGGCTCTTGGCTGAGCGAGGAGCGCCGGTGGTGCAGCGCCTTCAACCGCCGGCATCTGCGGAGGCCCTCGCCGCGGTAGAGGGGTATCTCGGTCGGCCATTACCGCTGGAACTCCGGCAGTGGTGGGGATGGCATGACGGGACCGATGTCAAGCCTCATGAAAAGGCAGCCAAGGCTTCCATCGGGCCACTGTTCGAATTCCTAGGCGCTGAGGAGGCGCTAAAGGTAACCCGTGAGTCCACCGAACTGGCACAGGAAATAGATCCGGACGAGCCCGAGGTCTATTGGGGTCCCACCTGGCTGGCGATCGGCACCGATGGTCGGGTTGCCTGCGACATCGCTATTGGCGCGGATGCTCCCGTTTCTATTCTCGACGTCGACTACCACAAGGCTGCCTACCCGGGCGCAGTGGTCGCCCAATCTCTCGGGGAAATGGTCCGTTGGTGGATCGAGGCGTTGGAGTCAGGCGCCTGGCGCTATGACGACGAGCATGATCGCTGGGAACGGCGTTACGAACTGATTCCACCGGAGCGGGATCGCACGGGTCTCGTCTAGCCCTTCTACGGATGCCCGAAATCGAGCGACTAAATACTGAGCAACTTGAGCATTTAGAGCACCTGCTGGCTGAGCGAGGAGCGCCGGTGGTGCAGCGCCTTCAACCGCCGGCATCTGCTGAGGCGCTTACGGCAGTGGAGGCGTATCTCGGTCGCCCATTGCCGCTGGAACTCCGGCAGTGGTGGGGATGGCACGATGGCACTGACGTTAAAGGCCATGAGCGAGCGGTGCGGTGCCTGATCGGGCCTTTGTTCATCCCTCTCCGAACGGACGAGGCAATAAAGACCACCCGGGAATGCCGTACGGACGCCGAAGAGATTTGGCCTGAGGATCCAGACTCAGGCTGGGGATCGACCTGGCTTGCGATCGGCTCCCATGGCAAGGTCGCCTGCGAGTCTGCAGTTGATGTCGATGCCCCCGTGCCGATCCTCGACGTCGACTACCACCACACCGATATCCCGGGAAAGGTTGCTGCCCAGTCGTTTGGCGAAATGGTCCGCTGGTGGATCGAGGCGCTGGAAGCCGGCGCGTGGATCTACGAACCGGAGCACGACTGGTGGGAACGACGCTACGAGTTGGTTCCACCTGAGCGCGATCGAGCGGGTCTCGTCTAGCCCTTCTACGGATGCCCGAAATCGAGCGACTAAATACTGAGCAACTTGAGCATTTAGAGCGCCTGCTGGCCGAGCAGGGGGCGCCGGTGGTGCAGCGCCTTCAGCCGCCGGCGTCTGCGGAGGCCCTTGCGGCTGTGGAGGCGTATCTGGGTCGGCCGCTGCCGCTGGAACTCCGGCAGTGGTGGGGCTGGCATGACGGCACTGACGTTAAAGGCCATGAGCGAGCGGTTCGGGGGCTGATCGGACCGTCTTTCAAGTTCCTCAGGACGGAGCGGGCGATCAAGTTCAGCCGCGAATTGCGAACGGGCGCTGAAGAAGATGCACCGGAGGACCCAGATTCATTGTGGGCGTCGAGCTGGATCGCCATTGGCACTCAGGGCCGGGTTGCATGCGAGTGCAACATCGGAGGGGATGACCCGGTACCGGTTCTCGATGTGGACTACCACAAGGCCGCGTATCCGGGTGTCGTCGCCGCAAGATCCCTCGGCGAAATGGTCCGCTGGTGGATCGAGGCGCTGGAAGCCGGCGCGTGGATCTACGAACCGGAGCACGACTGGTGGGAACGCCGGGAAGAGCTCGTGCCCCCCGAGCGGGACCAAGCTGGGCTCGTCTAGCTCACACTGGTGAGCACTTACCTCAAAGCGGGGATGAGCACCTTCAACTTCGCTGGCGATTCAAGCGGCGTGAACGTGCACGCCCTTCCGCTTCGGGGGATAGAGCTGGGGATGCTGGTGGTGAACCTCGGTGTATGGCTCTACGCCGCCGCGGAGATCGCGGGCGTCATGCCGTCCGGATCTCTTCCCGGTCCAGCGCTTTGACCACGGCCTGGACGCGGGTCCGGGCGTCCAGCTTTTCCATCGCGTTGCGGACGTGGGTGCGGACAGTCTCCGGGGAGAGGACGAGCCGCCGGGCGATTTCCTCGCCGGTCAGGCCCTTGGCGAGCATGGTCAGGATCTCGGCCTCACGGCGGCTGAGCGCTTTCCGCGACGCCGACCCGGTCTGCTTCCCGGCAAAGCTGCGGTCGAAGTAGCGACCGCCGCGCCACACCTCGCGCAGCGCGTCGACCAGGACGGAAAGGCCGGAGGGCTTGGCGACGAGTCCTCGGGCGCCGCTGCGGTAGGCGGCCTCGAGCAGATCGGGGTCGTCGAGGCCGGTGTAGATGACGAACTTCGGGGAGGGTGGTCGCTCGCTGAGCCGCCTCACCAGCTCCGTGCCCCGCTCGTCGGGAAGGTCGACCGCGACCACGGCGACGTCCGGATGGCGCTGGGCGATCACCTCTTCCCCCCTCGCAGCGGTCGTCGCGCACCCCCGCACCTCGAAAC
>JALYWY010000166.1 GCA_030852475.1 Actinomycetota bacterium
GCCGAACCTCGTCTTCGGCGGCGACGTCCACGTCGTCTGGGAAAAGTTCTGCCGCTACTTCGACGTCGAGCCGCGGATCGTCCGCCTGCGCGAGGACAAGTACGTGATCGGGCCCGAGGACGTCGAGCCCCACGTCGACGAGAACACGATCGGGGTCGCCGCCGTCCTCGGCACCACCTTCACCGGCCACGCCGACGACATCGCCGGGATCAACTCGCTGCTGCTGCGGCTGAAGGGGGAGAGGGGACTCGACGTGCCGCTCCACGTCGACGCCGCCTCTGGCGGCTTCGTCTGGCCCTTCCTCTACCCGGACTCGGAGTGGGACTTCCGGCTCGAGCAGGTGCGCTCGATCAACGTCTCCGGCCACAAGTTCGGGCTCGTCTACCCGGGGATCGGCTGGCTCGTCTTCCGCGAGCAGAGCGACTTGGCCGAGGACCTCGTCTTCTACGAGAACTACCTGGGCAAGACCGACGCCACCTTCACCCTCAACTTCTCCACCGGCGCCTCGATGGTGCTCGCCCAGTACTACAACTTCGTCCGCCTCGGGCGCGAGGGCTACGGGCACGTGATGGGGGCGATGGAGGAGAACGCGAAGGCGCTGGCCGGCAAGCTCGAAGCGATGGGCGACTTCGAGCTGATCGGCGCTGACAAGGAGCAGCTGCCGCTGGTCGCCTTCAAGCTCGCCGGCGAGAAGCCCTACGACGAGTTCGACGTCTCCTGGCAGCTGCAGGCCGAGCGCGGCTGGATGCTGCCCGCCTACACGATGCCGCCCGACGCCCAGGAGGTGAAGATCATGCGCGCCCTGGTCAAGGAGACGCTGGGCCGGCAGCAGGTCGACCGCCTCGCCGGCGACATCGAACAGGCCTGCGCGACGCTGGAGGAGAAGGGCGGCGCCCACGCCAGCGAGCGCAAGCAGATGAAGCGCAGCCCGGGTTTCTAGGCGGGCTAACGGCTCGGCCCGCTCGGCCACCAGGCGCGGTCGCCGAGCCGGTAGGTGATCGCCGGGATCAACAGGGCGCGGACGACGAAGGTGTCGAGGAGGACGCCGACGGCGACGGTGGCGCCGACCTGGACCAGCTCCTCCAGCGGCAGCAGGGTCAGGGTGGCGAAGGTGCCGGCGAGGATCAGCCCGGCGCCGGTGACGACGCCGCCGGTGCCGACGAGCGCCGCCAGCGTTCCTTCGCGAGTGCCGCGCGCAGCCGCCTCCTCGCGCGCCCGGGTCATCAGGAAGATGTTGTAGTCGACCCCGAGCGCGACGAGGAAGATGAAGGACATCAGCTCGAGGTTGAAGGCGAGCCCTTCCGTCCCGAAGACCTCGGTGAAGGCGAAGGTGACGAGGCCGAGGGTCGCGGCGAACGAGGCGACCACGGTGACGATCAGGTAGGCAGGGGCGACCAGCGCCCGCAGCACCGCGACCAGGATCAGTCCGATCACGAGCAGGACCAAGGGCACGATCAGCTTCGTGTCCCGCTCGTTGGTCTCCTCGACGTCGAGGTTCTCGACCGGGATGCCGCCGAGCAGGCCACCCGGCGCGACGGCGTGCAGCCGTTCGCGGATCTCCTTCACAGCGGCTTCCGCCTCGCTGTCGTAGGGGTTGCCGCTGAGGACGAGGAGGACCACGGCCTTCGCCGCGTCGCTCGGGACGGGAGCGGGGAGGACGAGCTGCACGCTGGAGAGCCGTTCCATGCCGCGGACGACCCCCGGCGCCGCCTCGGCCTCGACCACCGCCGTCAGCGGCGATCCGAGCCCGGCCGGGAAGTGCCGTTCGAGCGCTTCGGTGCCACGGCTGGAGTCGGTCGCCTTCGTCGCTCCCTGGCCGAACCCGAGCGTCTCGTGCCTGGTCAGGTTGCCGAGCGCCAGCACCGTCAGCAGCGCAAGAACCCCGACGACGATCGCGAGGGAGCGCCGCCGCACCAGCCCCGCCACCCGCTCCCAGACGCCGAGTCTGTCTGAGTCCCCCTGACCGGGGGACGGAGACGGATTCGGTGCGGCGGGCCAGAAAGCTCGGTCGCCGAGGATCGCCAGCAGCGCCGGCAGCAAGGTGAAGGCGGCGACGAGCATCACCGCGATCCCGATCGCCAGCACCGGCCCGAGCCAGCGGGTCGACTCGAGATCGGCGACGAGTAGGACCAGCATCGCGGCGATCACGGTGCCGGCGGAGGCGATCAGGGGCCGGCGGCTGTCTCGTACCGCCGTCTCCAGGTCGAGCTCCTCCCGGTACCGGTGGACGAGGAGGAGGGAGTAGTCGGTGCCGGCGCCGAAGACGAGGACGAGGACGAGCATCGTGCCCTCGGCGTTGACGACGATCAGGCCGGCCTCGATCAGCAGGTAGGCGATCCCGATCGCGACCAGATAGGCGGCGCCGACGGCGACCAGCGGCAGCAGCGCCAGGACCGGGGCACGGTAGACGACCAGCAGCAGCAACAGGACGAGGCCAAGGGTGGCGATCAGCAGCGTGCGGCCGGCGTCGGCGGCGATCGCCTCGAGGTCGGCGGCGATCCCGCCCGGGCCGGTGACGAAGGCACGGAGCCCGGGTCGTTCGTGCTCGCTCAGGTAGCGGCGGATCCGCTCGACGCCGGTGACGACGGCACCCCGGTCGTCGGCGTCGATCGCCAGCACCAGCAGCGCCGCTTCGCCGTCGCGGGAGATAGGGCCGATCCCGTTGGCGACGCGCGCCACCTTCGCCAGGTCGTCGCGGTGGTCTCCCGAGAAGGGGTCGACGATCGGCGTCGCCCCCGTCAGCTCAAGGCTGCCGAGCCCGTCGCCGATCCGGCCGATCGCGCTCACGTCGCCCTTCTTCAGCCCGCCCGGACGTTCGAAGACGATCACCACCGGCACGTCTTCACCCCCGGAAGAAGCGTGCTGGAGCGCGTCGATCGCCCGCGTCGATTCCGAATCGGCGGGGAGGAAGCTGCTCTGGCCGGCGGCGGTGACGTCGTCGATATGGGCGTGGGCGAGCAGGCCCGCCGCCCCGATCAGGAGCCAGATCGCGAGCGTCACCCAGCGTCCGCGTCGGCCGGTGATCACCCGCGTGAGCCTAAATATGCGCTCCGACTGATTTGGATCCGTCTGAATGGGTACTGCGAAGTCACATGGGATTGAAGCCGCTGTTCGCCGCTGCCTTGGTC
>JALYWY010000186.1 GCA_030852475.1 Actinomycetota bacterium
CTCCGACATCTCCACCGCCCGTAATGCAAGCCCGAGCCTTGCGGTGAATCCCGCAGGCGGGGACAACGACACTTACTGGACCCAGGTGGAAAACGCGGCGGAAGATTTCGTCGAGCCCACTGCGGCTGCGAACGGCTTCCGCACCGATGGAGAGAAGGGCGCGAACTGCCAGGCGACCGAATTCGAGAACGTCCCGAGCACGACTTTCGAGGACTGGTCGCTGGCGACCGGCGTCCACTCGGAGGTCGGCTACGGCATCTGCACGATGACCTACGGTCTCGTCTTCGACGATAGCTCCGACGTCTGGGGCAGCAGCCCGGCCGAGGAGGCCAAGGCCCGGACGGTCAAGGACTACTGGTCCAACATCGTCTCTCCGGCCGGTCAAGGCGGACTGTTTGCCAACGACTACGCGCCCCTGCCGCCGTCGGTCCTCGCTATCGCCAGGGCCGGCGTCGAATCGATCGACTGGCAGAAGGGCGAAGGCGGTGGCGGTGGAGAAGAACAGCCGAAAGTCACCCCGCCGGTGAACAAACCGCCGGTCGCCGTCCCGCCGGCAGTCGTCCCGCCGAGCAACACCTTCTCGGTGACGAAAAAAGCGATCTCGTCGAAAAACGGCAAAGCGACGATCTCGCTGAAGCTGCCGGGGCCGGGCAAGGTGGTCATGGTCGGCAAAGCCAAGAACGGCAAAAAGACCATCACCGTCGGCAAGGTCACGCTGAACGCCGGCAAAGCCGGGACGTTCAACCTGACCCTGAACCCCAGCGGCGCCGCCAAGCAGGTGCTGAAGAAAACCGGCTCGCTGAAGGTGAACCTCGAAATCACCTTCACCCCGACCGGCGGCAGCGCCAAGTCATCGAAAACCGCGGTGACCCTGAAGTTGAAGTAACCGGAACTCCGTTCCAGCGGCGCAACGAGGTGCCCGGGCTCGGTTTCGAGCCCGGGCATCGCGCCGGTGGAGGGGAGGCAACGAGAAAGGAAGAGGAAGCGAGCGCATGAGCAAAGTCAGTCCCCCCAGCGGCAAGGAGGTCGTGCAGGCGGTCCGCGAGCGGCTGGAGAAAGTCGGCCGCTGGTTCCTCAAGGACCCGCTGAACACGGCGCTGATCGTCGCCTCGCTCCTCCTCACCTTCACTTTTTTCAACCTGCTCGGCGACATCAAGCCGAGCTCGCCCGGCGAAAAAGTGCCGCTGAGCCGGGTCGTGCAGCTGACCGACCAGAAACAGATCCGGTCGGCGACCCTGCTCGACCAGGACTCGCGCGTCGTCATCGACACCGAGAACGGGCGCACCGTCTGGGCCGCCTACCCGAGCTCCGACGCGCAGCTCAACACGATGATCCAGGCGCTCGACAAGAGCGGCGCGGTCGTCACCGTCGACCAGCAGGCGGGCAAGCCCGAGAAGCAGATCATCGTCCAGTTCCTGATCCCGATCCTGCTCCTGGTCTGCCTCTTCGTCCTCTTCACCCGGATGGGCCAGGACGGCGGCGCCGGCGCCTTCGCCGGCTTCTCCAAGTTCACCGGCAAGGGGCGCAAGAAGGGGGAGGCGGCGCCCGACCGCACCACCTTCGACAAGGTCGCCGGCGCCGGCGAAGCGGTGGCCGAGCTGCGGGAGATCCGCGACTACCTCGCCGATCCGAGCAAATACGCCTCGGTCGGGGCGCGGGCGCCGAAGGGCGTCCTCCTCGTCGGTCCCCCGGGGACCGGGAAGACGCTCCTCGCCAAGGCGACGGCGGGGGAGGCGCACGCGGCCTTCTTCTCGCTCTCGGGCTCGGACTTCGTCGAGTCGCTGGTCGGCGTCGGCGCCGCCCGCGTCCGCGACCTCTTCGCCCAGGCGCGGAAGATGGCGCCGGCGCTGGTCTTCATCGACGAGCTCGACGCCGCCGGGCGCAAGCGCGGCGCCGGCGTCGGCCAGGGCAACGACGAGCGCGAGCAGACGCTGAACGCGCTGCTGGTCGAGATGGACGGCTTCGGCGGCGACGCGGGGATCGTCGTCCTCGCCGCGACCAACCGTCCCGACATCCTCGACCCGGCGCTGCTGCGGCCGGGCCGCTTCGACCGTCAGGTCACCGTCGACGTCCCCGACGTCCACGGCCGCCTCGACATCCTCACCCTGCACTGCGCCGACCGGCCGCTGGCGCCGGGAACCTCGCTGGAGGAGATCGCCAAGCTGACTCCGGGCTTCAGCGGCGCCGAGCTGGCGAACGTGATCAACGAGGCGGCGCTGCTGACCGTGCGCGAAGGCAGGGTCGAGATGGACCAGCCGACGCTGGAGGAGGCGATCGACCGCGTCGTCGCCGGGCCGGCGCGCAAGAGCCACGTCCTCAGCGAGGAGGAGCGCTGGGTGATCGCGATCCACGAGGCCGCGCACGCGGTCGTCACCCGCTCGATCGGCCAGCGCGTCTCCGCCCAGAAGCTCTCGATCATCGCCCGCGGCCGCCAGCTCGGTACCGCCGCCGACATGCTCACCGACCGCGACGCGGTGGTGATGCAGGAACCAGACCTGCGCCGCCACCTGATCGCGATCGTCGCCGGCTTCGCCGCCGAGAAGATCGAGTTCGGCGTCGTCTCCACCGGCGTCCACGACGACCTCCACGCGGTGACCGGGCTCGCCCGCCAGATGGTCACCTCCTACGGCATGTCCGCGGAGCTCGGGCCGGTGACCATCGGTGAGA
>JALYWY010000199.1 GCA_030852475.1 Actinomycetota bacterium
CGCCGGGACCGTGACGGTGAGCCTGCGGTTGACCGCCCTCGCCCGCAAGAACCGGAACCAACTAAAAGGTGCGCGAATGACGCTGCGCGTAAACCACGGCGGCCTCAGCACCACGAAGGCAATCACGCTTCGATGATCGGGTCATCGGGGCGCGGCGTTCGTCGGGTTTCGTAGGCCGGTTTGACGTCGTGCCCGCTTTGCACGGAGCTTGGTGATGGAGCTAGGCGGATTCGAACCGCCGACCTCCTGGGTGCGATTTAGGGTGCTGGTTACTCGCCGTCGGCTTGAACCCCGCATGACAAGCGGCTTTGCGCCGCTCGCGATTCGCCGCCGACCGAGCCCGATATGCGCGGATATGCGGCGATTGTCGGGGTGTTCAGGCAGAAATGGAGATTTCTGCCTGATGGGACACCTCTGGGTTCAACCCCACCTCAAGCCAAATTCCGGTTAGTCGCGCCTCGGTTTGGCCAAGGCAACGGCGGCTGCAATCGTCGCAAGATGGGTCATTGAGATAGTGACCTTCACCCCGAGTTCATCTGCTCGCTCACGCACTGCGCCATGAAGGCGCACGCCCGTCTGCTCGCCGCCCCCGACGATCTCGACATCGAGTGGGTCCCACCCATCGATGCCGAGCGCCTTGATGATCGCCTCCTTGGCTGCGTATCGGCCGGCCAGATTCTGAGCGGGATCGGGTTGGCCCTTCGCGTAGGCGATCTCCCCGGAGAGGAATAGATCCCCCATTACTGCTTTCTCCAGCTTCGACTTGATGCGGGAGGTCTCGACCATGTCAATTCCGATCATCGGCGCATCCATAGAGTCCCCTGACGGTATTTCCAACAGAGTACCTTATATCTGTCGGATTATCCTGCTATCTTGTCGATAATTCCGACAGAGGGAACTTTGGGATGAATCCAGTGGAAGCACCAACTAAGAAATGGACCCAGAACGCGATTGAAGCCCTGGTCCTTGAGCTGCTCGCTGAGCAGATGGGAGAGGATCAGGAGGCACTGACGATGCGGCTGCAGGAGAAAGGCCAAGGGATGCCGATCGATTCACTTGAGATGTTCGACATGCTCGCGGAGTTCCGAAAGAAAACCGCATTGAAGATCCCGGTCAAGAAGTTGAAGAAAAACACGCTGCGCTCGGTCCGCGCCTTCGCTGAATTCGCGGCCAAGGAGGGCTCATGAGTGACTTCACCAGAGTCGCCGAGACCGATGACGCCCAAGAGCTGGCCCGGCGTCTCAGGGAGGCCCGTGAATTCGTCAACCTGTCGCAGCAGTTCGTCGCCGAACAGACCGGTATCCCGCGTTCGGCGATCTCTGACATCGAGCGCGGCACCCGGCGGGTCGAGAGCCTCGAGCTAAAGCGACTGGCCGAGCTTTACCGGATGCCAGTCGGCTTCTTCCTCGAGCAGACTCCCGACCCGGAGCTCGCGGGTGCGGCAGATGATCCGACCGTGGTCGCGCTGACCCGGGCCGCGAAGGAGATGGATGAGGAGTCGAAAGGCGAGGTACTGCGTTTCGCGTTATTCCTCCAGAACTTCGACGGTTCCAAGGGGCAGCGAGGATGACGACCTGGGCCGAGGCGAACACCAGCGCGGCGGTCAGGGCCGCCGAACTCCATGCCGATCTTGATATCGATCTCTCGCGGCCGGTGGATGTATTTCGCGCCGTCCACGAGTTGGGACTGATCCTCGCCTTTGCCCCCCTCGGTGATGTTTCCGGCGTATATCTGCCGGGTTCACCGTCGGCGGGCATCATGCTGCATGAAGGACACCCCAGGACGCGGCAGCGCTATACGGCAGCGCATGAGTTAGGGCACCATGTCTTCGACCACGCTGCCGAGGTGGACCTCGCACCCGAGCAGGGGCTCGAGCGGGCGGACGGCGAGCGTTGGCCCGACCATGAGAAGGAGGCCGAGGCCTTCGCCGCATGGTTTCTGATGCCACGCCGTCTACTCAAGAGCGGGCTCCGCCACCTAGGGACCGAGCGCCCGACGGACGCATACGACGTATATGCCCTGTCGCTCTGGCTCGGCACGAGCTACACGGCGACCGCCCGCCAACTCGCCGTTACCAAGCTGGTCGACCGGAGCGACGCCGACGAGTGGTCCAAGATCCCGCCGCGCAACCTGAAGCAGGCACTTGCTGGGGAGATGGCCCCTGACGATCTGCGAAACGACGTCTGGTGGTTGGACCGGCGCAACCACATGCAGCCTGTCGACGCCCGACCGGGCGACCGCATCGTCCTGACCTTGCCGGAGATCCCGTCGTCCGGTTATTCCTGGCGGGTCACTGCGATGCCCGACTCAATGAGGTTGCTGGCCGATTCCTACAGCGATCAGTGGGAACCCGACCTCGCTTCGCATCTGGCGGCTCGGGCCGAAGACCCGGAGATCGCTGGAGACGGACCCGGTCGCTCGTTCGTCCTTGAGATCGACCCTGATGCGGAGAAATCGGTCGAACCGCTGGTGCTCGTGAAGGACCAGCCGTGGGACGAGGGTGCCGGGGGGGAGGAGTACGAGCTCCTCATCTCCGTCAGCACGCCAATGCACGGCGTTCAAGTGCCGGAGTCGGCCCTAGCCATCGGGAACGGTGGGCTCGGGGCCGCATGATCGATCTCCAGGCCGAGCAGACGGCGGTCCGCCAGCAGGGTGACCGTCCAACCTGCGTGGCATTCGCGGTAAGTGGCGCCCACGAGTGGATGGGCAGTGACGACGCGCAGCGCTCGCCTGAGGACGCGATGTGGGCGGCCCACCAGGCGATGCCGCCGGAGTTCGTAGGAGAGGAGACCTCCGTCCGGTACGCGCTTGAGGGCCTCAAGGCACATGAGCACACCAGTGAGGCCGCGTGGCCGTACGGCTCGCCGACCTGGCGCGACGGGCGCCCTGAGGCCGCGCTGGACAGGACGAACCGCGCGACCTGTCCCGAATGGCACAGGTTGGGAGACGCGACGATCCCAACGATCCGTGGCGAGCTCGTGAGCGAACGCGCCGTGGTGCTGACGGTCGGGGTTGTCAGGAAGGCATGGCTCGAAGGGGACGGCGTCGTCGACGCGCCGGCGGGCAGGAAGACGCCCGGGAACCACGCCGTCCTTGTGGTTGGTGTGAGTGAGACCGGCGAGCAGCCGCAGGCTTTGAAGATCAAAAATTCCTGGGGTCCGGGTTGGGGCCGCGGCGGCTACGGCCTGATCAGCGAACGCTACCTTGACGCCTATTCCATTTGCGCCCACGCGATCGAGAGAGTGCCATGACGATCTTGGCGGGTGACCGCTACGTGGAGGCGCCTAACCTGAGCGAGGGCTGGTTGGGCGCGACCTCGAGCCTTTACGCGACCCCGGGGATGACGACCGTACACCTGCTGGTCCGGATCGCTGACCCAACCACGGAGGTGCCTGAGATCCGCGCGGCCGCCGAAACGCTGATCGCTCACGAAAATGAGGGGCGGGAGGAAAAAGACGAGATGCCTGCCGTCGAGACCACCCGTAACACCATATTCCCTGCTGCTTGGGCTCGACGGATGCCGGAGCCCGAGGAACTGGCGAACCACTATCGCACGCTCTACACGAAAGATGGCCTCCTTGGAGTCGCCCAGAATAACCGTGGAACCTATTTCGGTCGAGTGGTCGCCTATCCGCGTGCCGAGGGAGAGGAGCCGGCTGATCAACTGACCGAGACCGTGCGGAAGCTGCGCCAGGAGATCGCCTCAAGTGGTGGTGCGAAGAGCTCGCGCTATGAGATCAACGTCTACAACGAGCGGTGTGACACCAGCCCGATGAGCTTCCCCTGTCTCGCGCATCTGTCGGTTCACCTCCACGACGGCGAGCTCCACATGCAGGCGATCTATCGGTCCGAGTATCTATGTGCCCGGGGCTACGGCAACTTCCTGGGGCTCGCTGAACTGCAGGCATATATCGCGGCTGCAGCCGAGCTTCCGGTGGGCGAGCTCCTGTTGACGATCGGTCGGGCCAAGCTCGACTCGAAGAAGCGCCTGACGAGCGAGGTCCTGTCACCACTCTGGGAGAAGTACATCGAGAACTCCTCCTAGATTGCGGGGGAGGAGCGAATGCGCAAGTCGGATGTCGGGGCCAGTTGAAAGACTGCCCTTCATGCGAGCGGTGGTGCGCCCGGAGGTCTACGACGCCTACTGGCGCTTCGCGGCCCGGCGCAACGAGATCCTGATGAACCGCATCCGGGGCCTCCCTGCTCCCTGGACCGACGACCCGATCCTTCAAAGATTCAAGTTCTGCAACACCTTCCGGGCTGCCGATCGTGTCTCCCAATATTTGATCCGCGACGTGATCTACGGCGACCGTGCAGCGGGGCTGACCCCCGAGGACGACTTCATGCGGATCGTGCTCTTTCGTCTCTTCTCGAAGGAGAGAACCTGGGAGGCGCTCGAAGGTGCGACGGGAGGACTGCGGTGCTCGAACCTGGACGTTTCGGCGCTCGGAGACATGCTGGAAGGGATGCGGGCCGAAGGCCCGATCTATACCGCTGCTTTCATCCTCGCTGCGCCGAAAGGCTTCGGATACAAGGCCAAGCACCGCAACCACCTTGCGCTGGTAGCCCACATGTTCCGCAAGGGGGGCCTCGGGTCTGCCCTGTCGAGGGCTCGGTCGCTAGACGACGTCTTCGAATCCCTCACCGAGTATCCGATGATCGGGCCGTTCCTCGGCTATCAGATCGCCATCGACCTCAACTACTCGGAACACCTTTCCTTCGACGAGGACGAATTCACCATGCCGGGACCGGGTGCCCTACGGGGGATCGCAAAGGTGTTCAAGGACACCGGAGGAGAATCCGCTCAGGCCCTGATCGGGCGTATGGTTGACAGACAGGAGGAGGAGTTCGCCCGCCTTGGGCTCGACTTCGATGGACTCTTTGGTCGCCGCCTCCACGCGATCGACTGCCAGGGCCTCTTCTGTGAGACCGACAAGTATTCGCGTGAAGCTTTCCCGGAGTTGAAGAGCAACAGGGTCCGGATCAAGCAGGAATATCGGCCCGACCCTCGGCCGCTTGTGCTGACCTTCCCGCCGAAGTGGGGGATCGATGCCAATGCCACGGCCTTCGCCGCTGATGGCTCGGACGACCTTCGAAGGGAGGTCGATAAATCGTCGCAGCGTCCGATAGACGACGGCCCTCGATCTGAGCAGCTGGCGTTGGCATGAGCGGAAAGACTGGACCCTCGGGCGAGGAGCTCTCCGGCTTGGTGGTGGATCTGTTGATCAGGCTCCACAGCCACAAGAACAAGGGGTATGGAAACGCGTGGAGGCGTCGCGGCGAGCTCCTCTCGATCTTCACGAACTTGGCGCGTAAGTACGACCGCCTCGTGGTGGCACTCGACCAAGGAACCCGATCCGCCGATGAGAGGCTCCCTGACACCGTCGGCGACCTCTGCGTCTACTCGGGCAAGTACCTAACTTGGTTGGCCGAGGAACACCCCGGCGCCTTCGACACAGTCAGCAGAGGCACCAGCAGCGAGAAGTGCTCGGACACGAATGGTGCTGATGCACTCGGGCATGTCCTCCTCGCGTTGGAGTTCGACGGGGCCTGCGATGTGGACCTTTGTTGGTCCGAGCTGAAGCACATGTTCGTGCCACTCGAGGTCGGTTTGATGGCACAGGCCGAGTGTGAAGGGGCGGCAAGGCTCGACTGGGAGGAGAAGGTGCGCCTGGCGTGGGGGATCGCTTCATCCTCGGCGGCGCTGCTCGCCGCCCTTGCGGGTGAGGAACCAAATGCTTGGACAGCCTGGCGCGAGGAAATCGAGGCGCTCGGATGACGAGGCTGGCCGACCAGCTGCTCGAGGGGCTCTCTCCTCATCTGGCCGCGGGCGATCTTCGTGTCGGCATCATCGGGCTATCGGGCGAGGCGCTTGAGGTGCTCGACGGGGCGGAGTCCCTCGGCGCGGCGGCGGCGATCTTCGACCCTTATGCGGATCCCGCCCTTCATCCTCGTCTCCTGCCTTGGGCGGAGCTGGTCGGTTTCCAGCCACAAGTTGTCGTGATTGCCTCTGACGAGGGCAAGGAGGACCTGCTCTCGGCTGCGGCATCTGTGCTCGACGGGACGCCAATCCCGCACTGCGTACTGGCCGGACTCGGCCACCAAGACCGCGCAGCGGACTCTCTGTTCGAACAGCTGGAGGCACCGGCGCTTGTTCCTTCCTATGCCACCGGGCATCCATATACGCGGGCGCACCTATATGACTGCCTTCGCGATGCGGCGACCCACGGAAGGTCCGGCGCGATAGTTGAGCTCGGAGCATTCAAGGGGGGGACGAGTGTGTGGCTCGCGAAGGCGGCGCAGGCGCTGGGTTTGACCGGATCTCCGGTGATCGCCTTCGACTATTGGGACGGATTTCCGCCCCGCCGGTCCCTCCTCGATCTCTACGAGCATCCTCGTTGCGTCTTTCGTGACATCGACGCGGTCCGCACCTACACGAGACCCCACGACATCGAGCTGGTACCTGGCGACATCTACGAGACGGTCCCGGATCGCCTGGCGGCGGAGCCGGTCCTGCTCGCCTTCGTCGATACCGACAACTACAGCGGCACCCGCCGGGCACTAGAGGTCATCCTGCCGAACCTCGTAGAGGGCGGCGTGATCGTGTTCGACCACTACATGACGACCGAGGACTACGCCTATACGGTGGGCGAGCGGATCGCAGCCCGCGAGGTGCTTGGCAAATCCGGCCTACTCAACCTTCGTGGTACCGGAGTCTTCTTGAAGACGGTCTAGTCTTCCGGCGACTCGAAGTCGATTCGGCGCGCCGGCAGATCAAGGTGGACAGTCCCTCCGCCGTTCTTCATCAACGCCCTCCAGATCTCGAAGGAACGGAGGATGGCCTCCTGCCACTCGTTGATCGTTCGTACCCTGACCTCGAGGTGCGAGACCATCCCAGTGATCGTTCGCAGGATCTCGGAGTCGATGTGATCCGTGCCCTCGAAGAAGTTGTGTTCTTTCGCATAGTTGAAGATGAAGGCCGAGAGGCCCTCCTCAATGAACAGCGCCCGACCCGCATCGTCGACCTCCCGGACCTCTGGATCGCTGTCGCGCTTGAGCCCGAGCAGGTCGCGCAACAGCGGCGACCATCCCAGCAACGCAGCGTAGGTCAGATGGAAGGCATCGTGGAAACGGTAACCGTCCGGATCGCGATTCATGTCGACAAGCGGGTCTCCGAGTTGCTCGCCGTTCCTCGTCATCACTAGTTTTTGTCGGCCTTCGATGTCGATTTCCTCGAAGACCACCGTTAGTCGCCGCGGGAGCTGTTCAGCCGGCGGGAAATGTTCATCGAGCAGTCTCGCTGGATGATCCTCGCCCTCCATGGGCCAACGCTCGGCGATGCGCTCGAGATTCAGTCCGGCGATGTCGTCGAGTTTGAGATCTAGCTTCCCGGCAAGGTTGGCGACATACCAGAGCACGTCGCCAAGCTCCTCCTTGATCCGCTGACTGAACAGAGGATGGGCGTCCCCGTCGCGGACATGCTTCTTGTACTGAGTGATGAGTGAGCCCACCTCCGACGCGATCCCCATCAACGGGAAGACGAGCGCCATTTGGTCGTCCGCCTCCGTCGCGGGGCGCTTATCGGTCAGATTGGCCAGACGCTGGTACTCGTTCAGCTCCACGGGTTCTCCCTGTCGATAGCGTCAGTGTGTTCGAGACTGCTCCGTACCCAATGTAGCCAAGTGGACGGAGGCGGATCCTGATTCCCCCATGGGCTCGCCTAGCTGTTGTTGCCGGCCGAGAGAGCGGAATCGAGGTAAATCGCCGCAATCCCCGCTTATATCCCCCCATCAGGCAGTTTTGCCTGATGGGGTGCGGCATTAGGCCTCGGTTCAAGGGGCTGCCGAAACCCGATCTTGCGACGTGCAGGGGTTCTGCTGAATGGAGCTAGGCGGATTCGAACCGCCGACCTCCTGGGTGCGATCCAGGCGCTCTGCCAGCTGAGCTATAGCCCCGGGCTCTGCGGGATGGGAAGTTGTTCCCATTTGCACGCAAGCGACAGGATAACCGCATAGTCTTTGAGAGCCTGCCCGAGGGAAATGGCGAGCATGAGCATCCTCGACGACGCAATCCGAGAGCATTTGGAACTGAAGCGCGCCCATGGCGCGGACGAGGCCGAGCTCAAACGGCTCGAGGACGAGGCGTTCGGGCCTCCGGGCAGGCCGGAGGAGCCGGATCCCGCGGCCGAGGCGCCGACCGAGTTCATGGCGCAG
Organism: Actinomycetota bacterium; assembly: GCA_030852475.1. Classification (GTDB taxonomy): domain Bacteria; phylum Actinomycetota; class Thermoleophilia; order Solirubrobacterales; family 70-9; genus VAYN01. Next base: position 8,214 of record JALYWY010000199.1, read on the forward strand.
CCCGATGTCCCCGCGGCTAGCGAGGACGCCGAGGGCGGCGGCCGGCGGATCAACATCGCCGACCTGCAGGAGCCGCCCGCGCCGGAGCCCCCGGAGGAGCCGCGGATCGAGGTGACGGAGGATGTCGAGCCGCAGGCCGACGCGGCGCCGCTCGCGCCCGCCGAGGACCCGGCCCAGGCCGCGCCCCCGGCCGAGGAGGAGCCGGCGATCGAGCACGAGGTCGTCCCGGAGGCGGAGGCCCCGCCCGAGCCCGCAGTGGAGCCGGTAGCCGAGGTCGACGCCGGCCACAGCACCGAAGAGCGCCACGCGATCGCCGAACAGCCGACCGAGTTCTTCGACATCGAGGCCGAGATGGGGACCGAAGACGCTCCCCCCGCCGAGGCGCCCAGCCCATCCGACGAGGAGATCGTCGCGGCCGAGACCGCGGAGCCGAAGCTGGCGCCGGTCGAACCGCCGACCGAGACCCACGCCTCCCGCCCCGAGCCGCCGGCTGTGGCCGACGAGGAGGAAGAGGACGAGGACTTCTGGAGCGAGCAGCGCCTCTCCGACGAGCTCGACCAGGCGCTCGAGGCGCCGATCACCGACGAGCACGAGGTCCCGGCTTCGGCGCCTGAGCCGCCGGCGACCGAGGCACCTGCACAGCTCTTCGACCAGAGCGAGGGGCAAGAGGACGCGCCGGGAGATGAGCAGTCGCGGCCCGACTACGACCCCGACACGGGCCACGAGGACGTGCTCGAGGACACCCCCGACTTCCTCGAGGAGTCCCCGGAGGACGACGAGCTCTGGTTCGAGCAGCGTCCCCCGAAGGACTTCGACTTCGACGACTGAGAATTCACGAAGTTGGCGCACTTCCGTGCGCCACGTGTGAATCTTTTCTTCCTAGGCTCGGGGAATGGCCTCCCTGAAGCAGAAAGGCGATCTCGCGGAGCTGAAAGTCGCCGCGGATCTCATCGACCGCGGCTGCCGCCTCTCGATCCCCTTCGGCGAGGACTGCGACTACGACCTGATCGCCGATTACGAAGGGCGGCTCCATCGGGTGCAGGTGAAGTACACGCGCTCAAATGGACAGGTAGTGGTCCTTCGCTGTCGATCCCATTCGCTCACCAAGGGAAAGGTTCGCGCAACGAAGCTCTACACGTTGGCCATGATCGACTGGATCGTGGTTTACGACGCCACCACCGATCGCTGCTTCTACTGCCCCTCCTGGGAGCTCGGGAAGACCGGCCGAGCCCTCCTTCATCTGCGACTGCAGCCTGCGCGTAACGGTCAGCGGATAGGAATCCGAGAGGCGGCTGCCTACACGGAACCAGACTTCAGTCGCGACCCGGGAATGGAGCCAGCCGGAATCGAACCGGCGACCTTTCGCGTGCAAGGCGAACGCTCTGCCAGCTGAGCTATGGCCCCGTCACTGAGATTGTAGGCGTCTCGCGCTAGCCAGCCAACCCGATCATCAGCTGGGAGTGGTCGTTCGGGTCGACCTTGATCGGGACGGTGGCGCCGGGCTGGACCTGGGGGATCACCGTGGGGGAGACGACCTGGGTGTGGGTGACCTCGGAAGTCTGGCCGTTGACGTTGACGGTCATCTGGAACTGGATCTCCGGCTGCATGTTCACGGTCTTGCCGGTGGCGACGATCTGCTGGATCGTCGCGGTGCCGTCGACGCCTTCGTTGGCGAGCTTCTCGGCCAGCGCCTGGTCGGACTGGACCTGCTGGAGCATTTCGTTCGCCTGGGCGACGCCGTCCTTCATCATCTTGAAGCTGCCGCCGCGTTCCTTGGTCATTTCCTTGCCGGCCTTGTTCAGGTCGCGCATGTCCTTGAAAAAGCCCATCGATTCTCCCTTTCGTAGGAGGGCTCCCGCTCTCCCTTGGTTTGTCGAGCCGACCATATCCGTCCTCGCCCCTTTCTGGGATAAATTCCGACGCGTGTTCGTCTCCGGCGTCCTGATGATCGTCCTCGGCCTGGCGATGGTCGTCGGCGGCATCGTCTTCCCGGTCGACGCCGCCAAACCGGGCCTGATCGTCGGCGGCCTCGCCGTCGGCCTCGGCGGCCTCCTCAACGCCTACGTCGGCGCCCCCTCCCGCAGGGAGAAGGCGCCCGCCGGCATGCAGCGCGCCAAGGCGACGATCCTCGACGCCGCCATCCTCCCCGGCTCGGTCGCCGGCTACCAGATGGTCGAGCTGACCCTGGAGCTGCAGCCCAAGGACTCGCTCCCGGTCCAGGTCAAGCGCAAGTTCTCCGCCGGCCGCCTCGGCCGCGTCGAGCAGGGCCGCCGGATCGACGTCTTCTACGACCCGCTAGATCCACAGCGGGTCGAGCTCGCCTAAGAAGCGAGCAGACTCTCCGCCCGGTGCCCCTCGGGCAGGTTCTGGTCGGCGTGGTAGCTGGAGCGGACCAGGGGGCCGGCCGCTACCGACTCGAAGCCGAGGTCGTAGGCCGCCTTCTCGAGCGCCGCGAACTCGTCGGGGTGCCAGTAGCGAACGACGGGGAGGTGGTTCTCGGTCGGGCGCAGGTACTGGCCGACGGTGAGGACCTGGACGTCGTGCTCGCGGAGGAGGCCGAAGGTCTCGACCATCTCCTCGAAGGACTCGCCGAGGCCGACCATCAGGCCGGACTTGGTGACGACGTCGCCGCCGCCCATCTCCTTCGCCATCTTCAGCACCCGGGCCGAGCGCAGGAACTTGGAGCCGCGGCGGGCGATCGGGTAGAGGCGGGGGACCGTCTCGACGTTGTGGTTGAAGACGTCGGGCCGCTCGTGGACGACCTTCGCCAGCGGCATCTCCTGGCCGCGGAAGTCGGGCGTGAGGATCTCGACCTTGCACTCGGGCGCCAGCATCCGGATCGAGCGGATCACGCCGACGAAGGCGCTTGCCCCGTAGTCGGGCAGGTCGTCGCGGTCGACCGAGGTGACGACCGCGTGGCGCAGCCCCATCGCCTTCACCTGGTTGGCGACGCGGAGCGGCTCCAGCGGGTCGTTCCAGGTCGGTTTCCCGGTCTGCACGTTGCAGAAGCCGCAGCGGCGGGTGCAGACGTCGCCCAGGATCATGAAGGTCGCGGTGCCGCGCTCCCAGCACTCGCCGACGTTGGGGCAGTTCGCCTCCTCGCAGACGGTGTGGAGGTTGTCGGACCCGATCTTCTCCTTCAGCCGCCGGTAGTTGGGCCCGCCCGGCGCCGGCACCTTCAGCCACGGCGGCTTGCGGGCGCGGCGGAAGGGGACGGTCCCCTCGGCGCTGGCGGCGGTCCCTCCCGGCTTGGCGCGGGAGCGGGTGACGTGGATGCGCTCGGCGTTGGACACCGACGCCTACGTTAGCTGGCCGCGCTCGGCGGCCGGGCGCCGTCAGCCGACGATCTTCTTCACCCGCCAGCCGAACCTGGCCGGCGTCGGGTCGACGTTGCCGAAGCGGTCGATCGCCCGCACCCTGAAGACGTGCTTCCGGCCCGCCCCGAACCCGGCGCTGACTTTCCGCCTGAACGGGCTCGCGCACCCCCGCCAGCGGCGCTTGTCGACTTTGCACTGGAAGCTCGACTGCGCCTCGGTCGAGGCGAAGCGGAATTTGGCGAGACGCTCGAAGGTGGCCCGCGCCGGCCCGCTGACGATGCGCGTGTTGGGGGGCTGCCTGTCTCCCGGCGCGGTCCTGACCAGGATCGAATTCGGCGGCGGGAACTGCACCTCGAAGGCGCCGATGTCCGAGCCGTCGCCGCCTTCGCTGTTGGAGATGGCCGGGAAGTCGACGGGCCGGAAGAACCCGCGCTGGTCGATCGGGTTGAGGAAGGACCTGCCGCGGTCGATCGCGATGCTGCCGCCGAGCAGGGCGTGGGTCGGGGTGGGACCGCCGTTGTCCCGCAGCACCGGATCGAGCCCGGCGGCGACGCCGGTCAGGTCGGTCGCCAGCCCGAACCCGCAGCTGCCGTCTTCGTCGAGGTTGAAGCCGCCCGAGCCTTCGGGGGCGCTGCAGCTCTCGGCGTCGCCGATCGCGCCGGCGACGATCGAGTTGCGGACGAGCGTCGGGTTTTCGAAATCGAGGTTGGCCCCCGCCGCCGTTCCGATCGAGAACAGCGAGTTGCCGGTGACGGTGGAGCTGGTCAGGTTCAAACCGATCCCTTGGAGCCCGCCGCCCCGCGCCTCGTTCGTCAGGCTCAGGTCGGCGACGACCGAGTTGCCGCTGACCGTGCTCCGGTCGACGATCGCGGGGTTGCCGAGCACGCGCAGACCCCCTCCCCGAGCCCGGGAGTGTTTGCTGCCTCCCCCGTGCGCTTCGGCCGCGTTGCCGCTGATCGTGCTGCGGTCGATCGTGACCGGGCCGAACGCCATCACCCCGCCGCCGAGCGCGGAGGTCAACATGCCGCCGTCGAGGGCGATGGCGCTGTTGTCCCTGATCACCGATTCGCGCACCGTCAGCGGCCCTTCGCTGAGGATCCCGCCGCCTTCGACTTCCACCTCCGGGGCGCCTTCGGCCCTCGCCTGGTTGCCCTCCACCACCACCTGGGTCAGGGTCAGGCTGCCGCTCCCGTTGCGGATGCCGCCGCCCTGCGGGTCGGCGCCGCCGGCGACGGTGACGCCGCTGAGAAACGCCGTGACGCCGGGCCCGAAGTCGAAGATGCGGAACGGCGCCGAGGCCAGGCGTTCGATCCTCAGCGACCCGGCGCCCGGTCCGAGGATTGCGACGTCGCCTTCGATCGCCGGCAGCGCCGTCGTGAGCTCGATCGTCCCGGTGACTTCGATCGGGATCGAGTCCGCCCCCGGGCGAACGTTGGCTTCCTGGATCGATCCCCGCAGCGTGCCCTTGGCATCGGTGTCGGCCGTGCTCGTCACCGGGAACGGGAGCGCCGACGCCGATGCGACCGGCAGCAGGACGGCTGCGAGGGCGGCGAGTGCGAGGAGAAGCGGGCGGACGGGACGCATGGGAGGTGGAGCCTACGCGGCGACGCTGTCGTCCACGACCGGTTCGCGCTCGAAGACACTCGCGTAGCTGGCGACCACCGCGTCCACGAAGGCGTCCATGTCCTGCTCGGCCCCGAGCTCGCGCGAGAGTGAGGTCATCGCCACCCCCTCGATCCCGCACGGCACCACCCACTCGAACGGCTGCAGGTCGTTGTTGACGTTGATCGCCAGTCCGTGGGTGGTGACGCCGCGGCTTACGTGGAGCCCGATCGAGCCGATCTTCCGCGTCCCCACCCAGACCCCCGTCAGCCCCTCGATCGCGTTGGCGCGCACGCCGTAGGCGCCCAGCGTCCCGGTCATCACCTGCTCCAAGCCGCGCACGAACTCGTGGACGTCGTCGCCGTAGCCGCGCAGCTGGACGATCGGGTAGGCGACCAGCTGCCCCGGCCCGTGGTAGGTGACGAGGCCGCCGCGGTCGGTGTCCAGCACTTCGATCCCCTGCGCTTCGTACCAGGCGGCGCCCATCGGCAGCTCCTCCGGCCGCGAGCGGCGGCCGCGGGTGTAGACGGGCGGGTGCTCGAGCAGCAGCAGGACGTCGCCGATCTCCTCGCGCTGGCGCCGTGCCGCGATCTCTTGCTGCAGCTCGCGCGCCTCTTCATAGGGCACGACGCCACGGCGCGCGACGAGGATCTCACCGCTCATTCACGAATCGTTGCAGGAGGCCGCCTTATCCTTTGGGCCCCGCCGCCCATGGTCCAGTCCAAACCTCTTCGTCCCGAGTGGCTTCCCGCCGTGGCGCTCAGCTTCGCGCTGGCGCTGGCGATGCTGCTCTGGAACCCGCCCGTCGGGGACCTCGCCGCGCAGGTCTTCCGCGCCGAGCTGTTCGAGCGCGCCGGCCTCGCGATCTGGAACGGCAGCTGGTACGGCGGCCACTACACCCTCACCTACAGCGTCCTCTTCCCGCCGCTGGCCGCCCTGCTGGGACCGCAGGTCGTCGGGCTGCTCGCCGTCGTCGCCTCCTCCTACCTCTTCGACCGCCTCGTCCGGGACCGCTGGGGGGCGGAGGCGCGCTGGGCGACGCTCTGGTTCGGCGCCGGCGTCGTCACCCTGCTCGCCGACGGGCAGCTGACCTTCGCCCTCGGCGTCGCCTTCGGGCTGGCGACGCTGCGCTGCCTGCAAACCGGGCACAGGTCGCTGGCACTCCTCGCCGCGGCGGCCTGCCCGCTCGCCAGCCCCGTCGCCGGCGCCTTTCTCGCCGGGGCGCTCCTCGCCGGGGCGGCGGAACCGGGCTGGCGGGCGAACCGGGTAGCGATCGCCGCCGGAGGGTTGGCGCTGGCGCTCGTCCTGGTCCCGAACCTCGCCTTTCCCGAAGCCGGTCAGTTCCCCTTCGTCTTCTCCTCCTATGTCGCGATCCCGCTCTGGACCGCCGGCGCGCTGATCCTCACCCAGGGGGTGCGAGAGGAGGAGCGGCAGCTGCGCCGCGTGCTCGTCGCCTACCTCCTCGCCGCCACCGTGATCTGGCTCCTGCCCAACGCGATGGGCGGCAACGCGGTGCGCCTCGGCGCCCTCTTCGGCGGCCCGGTCCTCGCCGCCGTCCTGCTCTCACGCCGGCCGCGGCCGACCGTCCCGAACTGGTTCTTCGCGCCGCTCCTGGCGCTGGCGATCACCGGCAGCCTCTACTGGCAGCTGACCGCGAGCGTCGCCCAGATCGCCCGCTCGGTCGGCGACCCGGCGACGACCGCCGCCTACTTCGAGCCCGCCGCCCACTGGCTGCGCGAGCACGGCGCCGTCGGCGACCGGATCGAGGTGCCGCCGACCGCCAACCACTGGGAGTCCGCCTACCTCGCCGACGAATTCGACCTCGCCCGCGGCTGGCTGCGCCAGCTCGACACCACCCGCGAGGACCTCTTCTACGACGAGAAGAAGCTGACGGTCGCGAGCTACGGCAACTGGCTGCGCTCCAACGCGATCTCCTACGTCGCCCTGCCGGACGCCCGCCTCGACTACTCCGCGATCGCCGAGCGCCGCCTGATCCTCCGGGACCCCTCCTACCTGACGCTGCGCTTCCGCTCAGAGCACTGGCGGATCTACGAGGTGCGCGACCCGAAGCCGCTGCTCGCGCCGCTGGGCGCGGCGGCGGCGGAGATGCTCTGGATCGGCCACGAGGGCTTCGCCCTCGACGTCGAGCGCCCCGGCGAGTTCCTCGTCCGCGTCAACTTCACCCCCTACTGGTCGATCTCCCAAGGCCAGGGCTGCATCATCCGCCGCGGCGATTTCACCGTCGCCCGCGCCTCCCGCCCCGGCGTCTTCAGCGTCGGCGCCGACTTCTCCGTCGGCCGCGCCTGGAACGCCGCCACCGGCGCAAAGAAAACCTGCTGATGCCGACGGGCCGATAACCGGGTACATAGACCGGGTTTTAGGCCCATCGACCTACCGGGCGCCCTCCAGGGTCGCGAGCGCGGCGCTGACCACGTGCTCCTCGTGGGGGATCGCCGCCTGCTCGAGGCGCTTCGAGTAGGGCATGTGGACGTCGGCGCCGGTCACGCGCTGGACCGGGGCGTCGAGGTAATCGAAGGCCTGCTCGGTGATCAGGGTCGCCAGGTTGGCGCCGACGCCGCCGTGGGGCCAGCCCTCCTCGACGATCACCGCGCGGTTGGTCTTGCGGACCGACTCGAGGATCGTGTCGAGGTCGAGCGGGCGCAGGGTGCGCGGGTCGATCACCTCGGCCTCGACGCCGTGCTCGCCCGCCAGCTTCTCCGCCGCCTGTCCAGCCACTAGAGCCATCTTCAGCACCCCGACGATCGTCACGTCGCCGCCCTCGCGCCGGACCGCGGCTTCGCCGAACTTGAGCGGCTCGGCATCGTCGCCGTTGGGCACCTCGCCTTTGGTCCCGTAGAGGCTCTCGTGCTCGATGAAGACGACCGGGTTGGGATCGCGGATCGCCGCCTTCAGCAGCGCCTTGCCGTCGGCCGGGGTGGAGGGGCAGGCGACCAGCAGCCCCGGCACCTGCAGGTAGAGCGCCTCGAAGCTGTGCGAGTGGGTGGGGCCGAGCTGATGGCCGCCGCCGCCCGGCATCCGGATCACCATCGGCACCTTCGCGGCGCCGTTGAACATGTAGGGGATCGCCGCGGCGTGGTTGACGATCTGGTCCAGCGCCAGCAGGCTGAAGTTGACCGTCATCAGCTCGACGATCGGCCGCAGCCCGTTCATCGCCGCGCCGACCCCGGTGCCGACGATCGTGTTCTCGGAGATCGGCGTGTCGCGGACGCGCCGCTCGCCGAACTCGTCGAGCAGCCCCTCGGTCACCTTGAAGGCGCCCTGGAAGACGCCGACGTCCTCGCCCATCACGAAGACCGCCTCGTCGCGCCGCATCTCCTCGGCCATCGCGTCGCGCAGCGCTTCCCGCATCCGCAGCTCGGCCATCAGCCTTCGTCCTCCTCGCCGGGGGAGACGTCGCGGTCGGGCGCTTCGATCCGCTCCTCGACGCCCTCCTGGACGTCGCCCTCGGCCGCCGGGTTCGGCCGCTCGCCATGCGTCGCCGGGTTGTGTCGCTCTCCCGCCGATTGCTCCGCGTAGGCGGCGCCCGCCTCGGCCAGCTCGCGGGCGGCGTCGGGCATCTCGGACTCCTGCTCGCCGCGGTGCGGCTCCGGGCTGCGCTCGTCGACCGCGTACCAGCCGCCCGGCTCGGTCTGGGCGTAGAGGCTTTCGTACATCGTGTCGAGCGGCGGCTCCGGCGAGCTCTCGGCGAACTCGACCGCGGCCTTCACTTCCTCCTCGCCGGCCTCGCGCGCCTGCTGGACCTCGCGCTCCCCCAGCACCCCGGCGTCGACGCAGCGCCGCGCGAAGCTCTCGATCGGGTCTTTCTCCTGCCACTCCTCGACCTCCTCGCGCTCGCGGTAGACCTCCGGGTCGGCGGCGGAGTGGCCGCGGTAGCGGTAGGTGAACGCCTCCAGCAGGGTCGGCCGTTCCTCCTCGCGCGCCTGCCGCAGGCCCTCGGCGACCGCCTCGCGCACCTCGACCACGTCCATCCCGTCGATCCGCCTGCCGGGGATCCCGTAGCCCTCGGCCTTCTTGGAGAGATCGGTCTGGGCCGAGTGCCGCTCGACCGAGGTCCCCATCCCGTAGAGGTTGTTCTCGACCAGGAAGAGGACCGGCAGCGTCCACAGCGCCGCCAGGTTCATCGTCTCGCCGAAGTTGCCGGTGTTCGAGGCGCCGTCGCCGAACATGCAGACGGTGACCGCGTCTTCGCCCTTGTACTGGGAGGCGAGGGCGAGGCCGGCGGCGATCGGCAGGTTGCCGCCGACGATCCCGTAGCCGCCCATGAACCGCTTCTCGGCGTCGAAGATGTGCATCGAGCCGCCGCGGCCGCCGCTGGTCCCGTCGACCCGGCCGAACAGCTCCGCCATCACCCGCTTCGGGTCGGTGCCGCGGGCGATCGCGTGCCCGTGGGTGCGGTAGGTGCCGATCAGGAAGTCTTCCTCGCGCATCACCGAGGTGGTGCCGACGATCGTTGCCTCCTCGCCGATCGCCAGGTGCAGGAAGCCGCCGGCTTTGGCCCGCTGGTACTGCCTCCCCGCCTCCTCCTCGAAGCGCCGGATCAGCGCCATCCGCGCGAGCAGCTCGTAACAGGTGGCGGCGTCGGGCAGATCGGCCATCGAGGTCACACTAGATGACTACCCGGCTCGGCCCGCCGCCTCTACGGCCTCCTCGAGGCGATCGTCGCCCCAGAAGACTTCACCGTCGACGACGACGGCGGGAACGCCTTCCACCCCGAGGTCGCCGGCGCGGTCGGTCGCCTCGCGCAGCGCCCCCTTCACCGCTTCGGTTTCGACCGCTTTCAGCAGCGCCCGCGGGTGCAGCTCGCAGGCGGCGCCGGCGATCATCACGTTGTCGGCGTCGGTGAG
>JALYWY010000209.1 GCA_030852475.1 Actinomycetota bacterium
GCTGACCCAGTCGCTGCTGACCCTGGCCCGGGTCGAGTCCCGCGGTGCGCCGGAGAGCGAAATGGTCGACGTGCCGCTGGCGATCCGCGACGTCGTCTCTGCCTGCGAGGCACCCAAACACGTCGAGCTGGTCGTCGACGTCGAGTCCGACCTCGCCGCCACCGGCGACCCGACCCTGCTGCGGCAGGTGATGATCGGCCTCCTCACCAACGCCTTCAAGAACACGCCCCCGCCCGGCACCGTTACCGTTCGCGGCCGCCACGACAGCGAGGGTGAGGTCATCTTGGAGGTCATCGACACCGGTACCGGCATTCCAGCGGCGGAGCTGGAGCGCGTTTTCGAGCGCTTCTACCGCCGCAGCGAGTCGCGCAAGCAGGAGGGCTTCGGCCTCGGCCTGGCGATCGCGCGGCGGATGGTCGACGTGATGGGCGGCCGCATCGGCGCCACCTCGGTCGAGGGGGAGGGGAGCACCTTCTGGGTCCGCCTCCCGGTCGCGCAACCGAGCCCCACCCCGGTCGCATGAGCAGCGGTCGCATCCTCATCGCCGACGACGAGCCCTCGGTCCGCGACTCGGTCGGCTACGCCCTCGTCCAAGAGGGGTTCGAGGTCACCCCGGCCGCCGACGGCGACGAGGCGGCGCAGCTGCTCGGCAACGGCGTCCCCTTCGACCTGCTGATCCTCGACATCATGATGCCGGGGCCGAGCGGGCTCGACATCTGCCGCGACGTGCGCTCGCGCAGCGCCGTCCCGATCATCGTCCTCACCGCCAAAGACGCCGAGGTCGACAAGGTGGTCGGGCTCGAGGTCGGCGCCGACGACTACGTCACCAAGCCCTTCTCGGTGCGCGAGCTGCTCGGCCGCGTCCGGGCGCAGCTGCGGCGCCGCGAACTCGACCGGGCGCCGCTCAACCAGGCGGTGAAGATCGAGTCCGGTCCGGTCTCGATCGATCTCGTCCGCCACGTCGCCACCGTCCGCGGCGTCCCCGTCAACCTCACCCGCTCCGAGTTCCAGCTGCTGCGGCTCCTGGTCGCCCGTCCGGGGGAGGTCTTCTCCCGCGCCCAGATCATGGAGGAGCTCTGGCAGACCGAGTTCGACGGCGACGAGCGCGCCTGCGACGTCCACATCTCCAACCTGCGCCAGAAGGTCGAGCGCGACCCGCAGAAACCGGAGCTGGTTCTGACCGTGCGTGGCGTTGGCTATAAGTACAACCCGGACGTCAACTAGGAAAGAGGCCCTATGCCACTGGTACCGATGGTCGTCGAGCAGACCGCTCGCGGCGAGCGCTCCTTCGACATCTACAGCCGTCTGCTCGCGCAGCGGATCATCTTCCTCGGCGAGCAGGTCACCGAGGACCTCGCCAACCTGATCATCGCCCAGTTGCTGCACCTCGAGGCCGAGGACCCCGACAAGGACGTCAGCCTCTACATCAACTCCCCCGGCGGCTCCGCCTACGCGGGCCTGGCGATCTACGACACGATGCAGTTCGTCAAGCCCGACGTGCAGACGATCTGTTACGGGATCGCGATGTCAGCCGGGTCGCTGATCCTCACCGGGGGCGCCAAGGGCAAACGGATGGCCCTGCCCAACAGCCGCATCCTCATCCACCAGCCGAGCGGTGGCTTCGAAGGCCAGTCCAGCGACATCGAGATCCACGCCAAAGAGATCCTCGAGCTGCGCGAGCGCCTCGACCAGATCTACGTCAAGCACACCGGCCAGTCAGAGGATCAGATCCACCTCGACATGGAACGCGACAAATTCTTCCAGCCGCAGGCGGCCGTCGAGTACGGGCTGATCGACCGGGTGATCCAGTCGCACGAGTTCCAGGGCGACGCGGCGGCGTCGAACAACGGCTCCCCCGCTTAGGGGGAGCTCAGTCGCCCAGCCGGCGCCAGGCCCAGAGGCCGGCGACGGCCGCGATGCCACCGGAGAGGACGCCACCGATGCCCGCTTTGCGCGTTTCCGGGTGAGCGGCTGAGGCTCCCAGGGCGACCGCGTCGGCGACGTCGCAGGCGCTGGAGATGAGGAGCGCCGTGCGCAGAGCCTGGCGGTCGTCGCGTACCGCCAACGTCAGCGCCCCGATCGCGATGTCCCTGCCGCCGCCGAGTTTCCCCAGCGCCATGCCGGTGGGCCCCGCCTCGCCAAACCCCAGCCGCCGCAGGACCGGGCGGGTCGCCAAGAAGATCCCGACGCCCATCGCCACGCGGCTGGCGCCGATCTGGAGCGCCACCTGCCGCGCCTTCGAGTCCATCTTCGCCCGCCGGAACATGTCTTCAACCTACCCACCTGAGCCGATCTGCATCATGGGGGAGTGGCAGAGGGCGACACGATCCTGCGGCTGGCGCGGCGCTTCGAGGCGACCTTGCTGGGCGAGGAGATAACCGCGACGGCGCCGAACCCGCGGGGGAAGGCGGCGAACGTCGAACGTCTCGACGGTCAGACGCTCGAGAGCGTCGAGGCGCACGGCAAGCACCTGACGCTCGGCTTCGGCGAGCTCTCCCTGCACAGCCATCTCGGGATGAGCGGGGGCTGGCACTTCTACCGTCCCGGCGCCCGCTGGCGGCGCCCCCGCTCCTCGGCCTGGGCCGTCCTCGCCGGCGGCGGTTGGGAGGCGGTCCAGTTCGGCGGGCCAACCCTGCGGGTGATGGCCACCGGCCGCCTGCGGCGCGATCCGCAGCTGACGCGCCTGGGGCCCGACATCCTCGCCGAGGACTTCGACGTCGACGCCGTGGTCGCGGCTGTCCGCGCCGATCCGACCCGGGGGCTCGGCGACGCGCTCCTCGACCAGCACCTGGTCGCCGGGATCGGCAACATCTTCAAGAGCGAGGCCTGTTACGCCGCCCGCGTCGATCCGTGGCGCCCCGTCGGCGACGTGTCCGACGAGGAGCTGCACGCCGTCCTCGCTGCCGCCCGCGAGCAGATGCTGGCCGCCGTGG
>JALYWY010000210.1 GCA_030852475.1 Actinomycetota bacterium
TCGCGTCGATCGTCCGCAGCTGGCGGGCGGCGGCGTTCTCATGGACGCTGGGGGCGACTCCGTGGGCGGAGAAGACGACCATCGCGCCCTCCGGCACCTCGGTCTCCTCCTCGACGAAGATCGCGCCGCGCTTGGCCAGTTCCTCGACCACGTGCTTGTTGTGGACGATCTCCTTGCGCACGTAGACGGGGGCGCCGTAGAGCTCGAGCGCGCGCTCGACCGTCTGCACGGCGCGGTCGACGCCGGCGCAGTAGCCGCGCGGCGCGGCTAGGAGCACCCGTTTCGGGGTGGTGGCGGTGGCTGCCATATATGCAGAGTAGCGATGGCGGGCTTGCGACCCACCCCGCGAGAGTGCCCCGAAATTGCGGCATAAGTAGCCTTGCTGGATGGCAACCTCCGGACGCCACTTGGACCGCCTCACCGCTGTGGACGCCTCGTTCCTGACCAACGAGAGCTCCAGCAGCCACATGCACATCGGCGCAATCCTCATCTTCGAGGGGCCGCCGCCGCGCTACGTCGACCTGGTCGAGCACGTTCGCCGCCGCCTGCCGCTGGTCCCCCGCTTCCGCCAGAAGCTGGTGACGCCGCCGCTGGAGACCGGCCGGCCGCTCTGGGCCGACGACGTCAACTTCAACCTGACCTACCACATCCGCCACACCGCGCTGCCCGATCCGGGCGGCGAGGCGCAGCTGAAACGGCTCGCCGGGCGGATCTTCTCCCAGCAGCTCGATCGCTCGAAGCCGCTCTGGGAGATGTGGCTGGCGCAGAACCTCGAGCGCGACCGCTTCGCGATCCTGACCAAGACCCACCACGCGATGGTCGACGGGATCTCCGGCGTCGACATCGGCACCGTCCTCTTCGACCTCGAGCGCGACGCCAAGCCGCTCGAGCTCGAGGACGACTGGGTGCCGCAGCCGGAACCGGGGACGACCGAGCTGGTCGCCCGGGGGATCGCCGACGCGGTCGCGGCGCCGGTGAAGCTCGCCGAGCGCGCGGTCGACGTCGTCCGCAACCCGGAGACGACCGCGCGCAAGCTGGTCGAGGGACTCGAGGGCGTCGGCGAGATCGTCAGCGCCTTCGCCGACCCCGCCCCGGACATCCCGCTGAACGACGAGATCGGGCCGCACCGCCGCTACGTCTGGGCGCGCTCGGAGCTCGCCACCTTCAAGCAGATCAAGGACACCTTCGGCGGCACCGTCAACGACGTCGTCCTCGCCGTGATCACCGGCGCCCTGCGCAAGTGGCTGCACGGGCGGGGCATCCGCACCGAGGGACTGGAGCTGCGGGCGCTGGTGCCGGTCTCGGTGCGGGCCGAGGACGAGCGCGGCGAGCTCGGCAACCGGATCGCCCTGATGCGGGGGCCGCTGCCCGTCTACATCGAGGATCCGGTGCGGCGGCTGCGCACGGTCAGCGACGCGATGGCGGGTCTGAAGCGCTCCAAACAGGCGCTGGGGGCGGAAGTGATCTCCCGCTTCAACGACTTCGCCCCGCCGACGATCCTCGCCCAGGCCTCGCGGATCAACTTCTCGACCCGCCTCTTCAACCTGATCGTCACCAACGTGCCCGGGCCGCAGATGCCGCTCTACGTCCTCGGCAAGGAGCTGGAGGAGGTCTTCCCGGTCGCCTTCCTGCCGCAGAACCACTGCCTGGCGGTGGCGATCATGAGCTACAACGGCAAAGTCGGGTTCGGCCTGCTCGCCGACTACGACTGCATGGAGGACATCGAAGTCGTCAGCAACGGGCTGAACGAATCGCTGGCCGAGCTCGAGGCGGCGGCGGGCAAGGCCGTCAAAGCCGCGTAGCCGCCTTTCCACCGGGTAACGAGAGGAGACCGATGCCCTTCCTGATCATCCTCTTCATCGTCGTCCCGATCCTGGAGCTCTACGTGATCATCCAGGTGGGTCAGCTGATCGGCGTCGTGCCGACGCTGATCCTGCTGCTGGCCGACGCGCTGCTGGGGTCGTGGCTGCTCAAACACGAGGGTCGCGGCGCTTGGCGCCGCTTCAACGAAGCGTTGGCGGCGCGGCGCTTCCCCGGCAAGGAGGTGGCCGACGGCGTCCTGATCATCATCGGCGGCACCCTGCTGCTGACGCCCGGCTTCCTCACCGACGTCTTCGGCCTCTTCCTGCTGCTGCCGCCGACGCGGGCGATCGCGCGGCGGGTGCTGAAACGGCTGACGATCGGCCGCTTCACGGTGGTGGGCATGGGCGGTGGAGCCGGGCCGTTCGGCGACCCCGCCGACGGCGGCGGGCGGCGCCCCCCGCGTGATTACGACTTCGAGGGAACGGCCGAAGAGGTGCCGCCGCAGGACGACCGGGAGCGCCGACTGCCCCGCACCGATCGGAGCTGAGCTTGGGCGGCGAGGAGCGGCAGACGCGGCGGCTCCTGGCCCGTAAGCCGACTCCCGAGGACCGCGACGCCTACCAGGCGCACTTCAAGCACCCGGAAGTGGAACGCTGGCTCCGCCCCCCTCCCCTGCCGCCCTTCGAAACCCGGGTTCTCGAGGAGCTGCTCGAAGGCGACTGCGCCCACTGGTCTGACCACGGCTTCGGCCCCTGGGTCCTGGCCGACAAGGAGAGCGGCGAGTTCGCCGGCCGCGGCGGCCTCGCCTGGACCTCGGTCGAAGACACCGCCCGCATCGAGCTCCCCTGGAGCATCGAGCCCCACCTGCACGGTCAGGGCCTGGCGACCGAGGCGGCCACAGCCGCCATCGAGTGGGCAGGGGAGCTACGGATCGATGAGGTGGTCGCGCTGGTACTGCCGCGCAACGTGGCGTCGCAACGCGTCGCCGAGAAGGCAGGTTTCGAGACCGACGGCGAGGTGCTCCACGCCGGCCTGCCGCATCTGCTGTTCCGGCAAGAGATCTAGCGCTGATCGTCACCCGCTTCCCCCCTTCTTGCCCTAAAGAAAAACCGCAATTGGCCGATCTGTCCACTGTATGAGTTCTTTCTCCTTGGGTAACTCCACGAGAGCCGTCTCCGCCGAGGACGCCTTGACTTCGCTCCTCGGCGCCGTGCAGGAGCTCTCGCTGGCGCAGCGCGTGGAAGACGTGCAGCGCGTCGCGCGCGTCGCGGCACGAGAACTGACCGGAGCCGACGGCGCGACCTTCGTGCTGCGCGAGGGAGATTGCTGCTTTTACGCCGACGAGTACGCGATCGCGCCCCTGTGGAAGGGCCAGAAATTCCCGTTGGAGGCGTGCATCAGCGGCTGGGCGATGCTGAACCGCCAGTCGGTCGCGATCGAGGACATCTACACCGACGAGCGGATTCCCCATGAGGCCTACCGCCCGACCTTCGTCAAGAGCCTGGTGATGGTCCCGATCCGCCGGGTCGACCCATTGGGCGCGATCGGCCTCTACTGGGCCTCGCACCACCGGGCGAGCGAGCAGGAGATCGGCCTGGCGCAAGCGCTCGCCGACAGCACCGCGGTGGCGATGGAGCACGTGCGGGTGCTCGGCGAGCTGCGGGAGACCGCCGCGCTGGCGGAAACCGACCCACTGACCGGCCTCCCCAATCGCCGCGCCTGGGACGAGGTGCTCGAGAGCGCCGTCGGCTCCGGCATCCGCAAGCTCTGCGTGGCCCTGCTCGACATCGACCACTTCAAGGAGTGCAACGACACCGCAGGCCACCAGGCGGGCGACAAGCTGCTGCAGGACGCCGCCGCCTCATGGCGCGAGGCGCTCCGCTCCGGCGACATCATCGCCCGCTGCGGCGGCGACGAGTTCGCGGTGCTGATGCCCGAGTGCGATCTGGACAAGGCCAGCGGCATCAGCAAGAGGCTCTGCGGCGCGCTTCCCGATGGCCACACGGTCTCGATCGGCGTCGCCCAGTGGGACGGTCAAGAGGAAGCCGAGCGCCTGCTCGCCCGCGCTGACGAAGCGCTGTACGAGGCCAAGCAGTCCGGCCGCGGCTGCGTCTCGGTCGCCGACTAGACCTAGGTTCTGGGCGCTATTGCGCCTTAACTTCAGCGAACGGCTAGTCCTAAATAAGCGTAATCAAGACTTTCCCGCCTCCTGCGGCGGGCTTGAGCTTAAGCAAAGGAGGACCGCTCTCTGGATTCACGATTTTCAAAGGCTCAAGGTCCAACAGCTGCCGACGGACCATGACCCCCGTGGGTTGTCCCAATATAGGCGGTAATTCAACTTGCAGATCCAGCAAATCCTCAAGCTTTTTGCCCTCGATATCGAGGTTTAGAGGCAAATCGAATTCATCTTCTATGCCAATTTCAAGCTTCCCCTCTTGGAGGACTTGAAAAGTCATCTGAGCGGCGTAGCGATCCCGAATTTCCACCGCCTCGGGCATCGTCCGCTCAACTCCGTCTCGTGCTTCTAAACCAGCCAAGGCCGCTGCTACAACTGCCGCTACGTTCCACATTTCTTGGCCAGCGCTTGGTGCCTCTCGGCCACTAAAGGCTATGCCCTCAGGTGGAAGGATCTGAGGGCACTGAAAGTAAATGCGTTCCGCTTTTTCGAAAGCTTGGGCAAAGGCTAATCCCTCGAGCGCATCGCTCGCCCGCAAGCCTCCTGCGACCAAAGAGAGACCGCACACCATCTCAAGGGCAATCTCGTCTGGCTCCACCTCAGCGTCATCCACCGACTCAAAATCGAGAGTAATCACAGTCCCCAGGTAATGGCCACCAAAGGCCAGAGCAGCTGGCTCGATCGGAGGAATTGCATATAGGGGAATTGTCTCTCTAGTTGCTTGTCCGCCTATGGTGATCTCAATTAGAAGGTCAATGGATTGAGATAGACCCAGGCCCACAATTCCCTTGCGGAGTAAGCCGTCCTCAGTCAATTCCTCGCGAAAGCGATCTGGCACGTCTCCTGGTCTGACTCCGATCTCCTCGCCACTGAGATTGATTGGTTCACCTTTCGAAAGGCTGATCCGCGCACGAGTTCTTGCTTTTTCTCCTGCAGGGCTCTTCTCGAACCAAGGCTCAGGGGATCTAGTTGAGGCCTCCGGCCTTACATCTGCCTGTAGCTCAGTTACGACATCGCCATGAAGGATCTCCATAGAGAAGCTGGGCAAATTGTCGAGTCCATGGTTCATCTTGAAGCGTCTTCCCCGCTGCCCCAACTCGGCGTCATCAGAACCGGCCTCCCTACCGATCAATCGATAAGCGAAGTTCGGGTCCCCCTTGCCAATAGCCTTGGCGTGCTCTGCCATCTTGATGGGGTCGGCCGCCAAATCAGTAGCCGTAGCTACTGGATTAACACCAGTTTCGGTGGTTTGTTTAAGAGTCTCTCTGACATAGGAGCCATAAGCTCCATCAGAGAGCAAATTGACTAGCTCAGGCTTGTCCTCAAGCCGCTGAGCTAGGTCATCAACGTAGTCCAGCTTCTTTAGCTTCGAGTACTTGGCTAGCTGCTCAGGCAGAAACTCGTCGCGCCAGAAGTCACGCTGATTCTTGGTCAATACAAAAGGAAAGACAAAGGTGTAGTGAGGAGCTCCTGCGCCCTCCATTGCAGCTTTTAGCGAGTCGCGGCACTCCCCCCAAGGAACATGGTCGTAATTCTTCGCTTGCCATCCCCGACAAGGAGGAACGTCGTAGTCCGACAGGACATCGATACCGCCGTCACTTCCTCGAATTCTGTGAGCGCTCGGATAGTCGGGCTTTACTAGGCGTAAGGTCAGCTCCTCAAGACCATCGTCGGTGAGGCTTTCGACCAGTTTCTGCCGATGGCGAAGAGAGTTGAGCAGCTTCGTCCTCCTGCCTACGCGAACCGTCTCCTACTCAGAACCCCAGGGCGAACTTGGCGTCCTCGGACATCATCTCCGGGGTCCAGGCGGGGTCGAAGACCATCTTCGGGTGGACGGCGGTGACGCCGGGGAGGTCGCCGACGAACTCGCGCATCTGCTCGGAGACCTGGGGGCCGATCGGGCAGGCGGGGGTCGTCAGGGTGAAGGTGACGTAGACCTCGGAGCCCTCGATGTTGACGTCGTAGACGAGGCCGAGGGAGACGAAGTCGAGGCCGAGCTCGGGGTCGATTACCTCCTCGAGGACCTCGTAGACGTCTTCCTCGGTGAGGGTTTCGTCGTGCTGGTCGGCCGCGGCCTGCGGCTCGGATGCGGCGGCGGGGTTCTCAGTCATTGCTTCATGGTAGCCGGGCGCTAACGCGGCTCCGGGGGTTGCCCCTCGCCTGCCGGCGCCAGCTCCAGCTGGAACCAGCCGACGTCGTGCCAGGCGCCGTGCTTCCAGCCGATCTCCCGGTTCACCCCCGCCGGCTCGAAGCCGAGGCTCTCGTGCAGGCCGACGCTCGCCTCGTTCGGGAGGGTGATGCCGGCGCAGGCCATGCGGAAGCCGCGCTCGCGCAGGCGGTCGAAGAGGGCGCCGTAGAGGGCGCGGCCGACGCCTTGGCCGCGGGCAGTCTCGCCGATGTACACCGAGACGCTGGCGCTCCAGCGGTAGGCGGGGCGCTCGTTGAAGGCGGTCGCGTAGGCGTAGCCGACCACCTCGCCGTCGTGCTCGGCGACGAGCCAGGCGTGGCTGGCGCCGTAGCGCTCGATCCGCGCCGCCATCTCGGCGGCGTCCGGCGCCCGCTCCTCGAAGGAGACGGCGCTGCCCTCCACGTGCGGCGCGTAGATCGCCGCGCAGGCGGCGGCGTCGCTGGCGGGATCGGCGTCGCGGATCAAGGCTTCGGTCATCGAGTCGGCAATCAAATCAGGGTGTGGTTGAGCTTTGGCCTCCTATAGCACCCCAAAGCTCAACCACACCCTGGATTACTAGGCTGCCGGACATGAGCCCTACGGGTCAGATCGTGCGGCGGTCGATCGGGATCGTCTTCTCCGACGGGGGGCTGCTCGCCCTCACCTCTAATCTGCCGGAGGGCGGCGGAGCGCACGGCGACGAGGAGATCACGGCGGTCCTCTGCAACCCCGACGGCGCCCCCGCAACCTTCGAGGAGGCGCTGCTCTCGACCGAGTACGGCGGGGACGGGGTGCAGCGCCGGGTCACGCTCGAGCTTTGGCCCGTCGTCGAGGAGATGCGGCCGCTGCGCGGCGCCGGCACGCTGATCAACTCCGTCTCCGTGCGCAAACAGGGACTCGATTCGCAGATCGCCTTCTTCCGCTGGTCGGTCGAGGGCCGCGAAGGGCTCGGCACCTACGAGGTCGCCCGCGTCGCCGATGAGTGAGATCAAGGCGATCGTCTCCGACTTCGGTGGCGTCCTGACGACGCCGCTGCTGGCCGCCTTCGCCGCTTTCCAGGACGACAGCGGCATCTCACCCGAAAACCTCGGCAAGGCGATGCGGGTCGGGCTCGGGAAGGGCGACGAGCTCCCCCTCTTCCGGCTCGAGCGGGGGGAAATCAGCGAGGACGAGTTCGTCGAGCGGCTCGAAGACGGGCTGGAGGAGATCCTCGACCACCGCCCCCACCTGCACCACTTCCGCCAGAAGTTCTGGAGCGCCCTCCATCCCAACGAGCCGATGCTGGAGCTGATGCACGAGCTGAAGGCGAGCGGGCTGAAGATGGCGATGCTGACCAACAACGTGCGCGAGTGGGAGCCGCTCTGGCGCTCGATGCTGCCGGTCGACGAGATCTTCGAGGAGGTGGTTGATTCCGCCTTCGTCGGCTGCCGCAAGCCGGAAGCGCAGATCTACGAGCTGACCCTGCAGCGGATCGGGATGCCGGCCGAGGCCTGTCTCTTCATCGACGACCTGCTCCCCAACTGCGAGGGGGCCGAAGCGGCCGGCATGAAGGCGGTCCACTTCCGCGACAACGAGCAGGCGATCGGCGAGATTCGCGCCGCGCTCAGCTGACCGGCACGGGCACCTGCCGCCAACGGCGGGCGAAGGGAAGGCGCCAGCTGCGGGGGGCGATCAGGGCGCCGATCTCGGCCGGTCCCCAGGAGCCCTGCGGGTACGGTTTCACCGGCGGCGGGTCCTGCAGCAGCGGTTCGGAGACTTCCCACAGCCGCTCGATGCCCTTGGCGGTGGTGAAGAGGGTGCGATCGCCGATCATCGCATCGCGGATCAGCCGCTCGTAGGCCTCCACCGTCTCCCCGTGGTAGTCGGTTTCCTCCAGCGAGAACTGCATGCTCGCCTTTTCCAGCACCATCCCCATCCCCGGCCGCTTGCCGTAGAAGGAAAGGGAGACGCGGGAGGACTCGTCGAGGTCGAAGGTGAGGTGGTCGGGGCCGTAGCGGCCGACC
>JALYWY010000214.1 GCA_030852475.1 Actinomycetota bacterium
GGTCGGCCGCCGCGACATCAAGAAGGTCCCGACCCTGCGCGGCCGCACCGTCGTCTCGCTCTTCTACGAGTCGAGCACCCGCACCTCCAGCTCCTTCGACCTCGCCGCCAAGCGCCTCTCCGCCGACGTCGTCTCGGTCAAGGCGGCCGGCTCCTCGGTCGAGAAGGGGGAGTCGCTGAAGGACACCGTCGCCACCCTCTCCGCCTACGACCCGGCGGCGATCGTGATCCGCCACCCCTACGCCGGCGCCGCCCAGATGGTCGCCGGCTGGACCACCGCCGCGGTCGTCAACGCCGGCGACGGCAAGCACGAGCACCCGAGTCAGGCGCTGCTCGACGTCTACACCCTGCGCCGCCGCCTCGGCTCGCTGGACGGGATCCGGATCTGGATCGTCGGCGACGTCCTCCACAGCCGCGTCGCCCGCTCCAACCTGATCGCCTTCCAGCGGATGGGCGCCGAGGTGACCGTCTGCGGCCCGCCGACCCTGATCCCGCGCGGGATCGAGGAGCTCGGCTGCGACGTCTCCTACAGCCTCGACGGGGTCGGGGAGGCCGAGGTCGTCTACGCGCTGCGGATGCAGAACGAGCGGATGAGCGAGAGCTTCGTCCCCTCGCTGCGCGAGTACGCCGCCAACTTCCAGATCGACACCCGCCGCCTCAACCCGCGCCAGCTGCTGATGCATCCGGGCCCGGTCAACCGCGGCGTCGAGCTCTCCGGCGAGGCGATCGACTCGCCGCAGTCGCTGATCACCGAGCAGGTCGCCGCCGGCCTGGTGGTGCGGATGGCGATCCTCTACGAGCTGCTCGCCGGCAGCGAGGGGCAGACCCCCGCCGGCGAGGGCGAAGGAACCAGGCCGACCCCGATCGGAACCCCGGCATGAGTCTGCGCGACGCACTCGACATGCGTCCCGGCGAGGACGCGCACCTGATCCTGCGGCGGGCGACCGTGCTCGACCCGGTGGCGGGGATCGACTCCGTCCACGACGTCGTCATCCGCGACGGCGAGATCGCCGCCCTTGCTTCGCCCGGAGAGGCCGATGGCGATGGCGCCGAGGTCGTCGAGGCGGAGGGGCTGCACGCCTTCCCGGCTTTCTTCGACCCCCACGTCCACCTCCGCACCCCCGGCCACGAGCACAAGGAGGACGTCGAGACGGGAACCCGCGCCGCCGCCGCCGGCGGCTACTGCGGGATCCTCGCGATGGCCAACACCCAGCCGCCTGTTTCCACCGCCGCTGACGTCGCCTCCCTGCGCGAGCAGGCGCGGGCCGCCGCCTCGGTCCCGGTCGGCTTCCTCGCCACGGTCACCAAAGGCATGGAGGGGGAGGAGCTGACCGAGATGGTCGAACTGCGCGAAGCCGGCGCGATCGGCTTCTCCGACGACGGACTGCCGATCACCGACGCCGGGGTGATGCGGCGCGCCCTCCAGTACCAGCACCTCTGCGGCGGCAACATCGCCCTGCACGAGGAGGACCCGGCGCTCTCCCGCGACGGCGCCATGCACGAG
Organism: Actinomycetota bacterium; assembly: GCA_030852475.1. GTDB lineage: Bacteria > Actinomycetota > Thermoleophilia > Solirubrobacterales > 70-9 > VAYN01. Next base: position 1,504 of record JALYWY010000214.1, read on the forward strand.
GGCCCGGTCTCCGCCGCGCTCGGCCTGGCCGGCGTCCCCTCGGTCTCGGAGTCGACGATGGTCGCCCGGGATTGTGCCCTGGCCGGCTACGAGCGGGGCCGCATCCACGTCCAGCACCTCTCCGCCGCCGAGTCGGTGGAGATCGTCCGCGCCGCCAAGGCCGCCGGCGTCCAGATCAGCGCCGAGGCGAGCCCGCACCACCTCTGCCTCACCGACGAGGCCGTCCGCAGCCTCGACCCGCACCGCTTCAAGATGAACCCGCCGCTGCGCGAAGAGCGCGACCGGCAGGCGCTGATCGAGGGCCTGCGCGACGGCACGGTCGAGTGCATCGCCACCGATCACGCCCCGCACCAGGCGGAGGAAAAGGACGTGCCCTTCGAGCAGGCGGCGATGGGGGTGACCGGCCTGGAGACCGCTTTCGCCGCGCTCCATACCGAGCTCGTGCTCCCCGGCGCGATCGACCTCGCGCTGCTGGTCGAGCGGATGGGAGGCGGCGCCGAGCCCTTCGACCTGCAGCGGCCGAGCCTGGAGCCGGGATCCGAGGCCAACGTCGCCCTCTGCGACCTCGCCGCCGAGTGGACGGTGGGGGAGGACGGCTACGAGAGCCGCTCCGCCAACTCCTGGTGCGCCGGGAACACCCTCACCGGCCGGGTGCTGATGACCGTCGCCGCCGGTCAGGTCGCCTTCCGCCTCCGCAGCTTCAGCCTGGGCGTTGCAGCGTGAGCGCCTACCTGCTGCTCGAGGACGGCACCCGGCTCGACGGGCTCGCCTGCGGGGGCGAGGGAGCCGTCACCGGCGAGGTCGTCTTCAACACCGCGATGACCGGCTACCAGGAGTCGGTTACCGATCCCTCCTACGCGGGCCAGATCATCGTCTTCACCTATCCGCTTATCGGCAACTACGGCGTCTCGGCGGCGGCGATGGAGTCCGACCGCGTTCACGCCCGCGGTGTCGTCATGCGCGATGCCAAGAACGGCGAAGACGTCGCCACCGCCGAGGGCGGTTGGCTCGACTGGCTGCGCGACTGCGGCGTGCCCGGGGTCAGCGGCGTCGACACCAGGGCGCTGGTCCGCCATCTGCGCGACAAGGGCGCGATGCGCGGCGGCATCTTCCCGGCAGAGACGCCTGAAGCCCAGGCGCGCGAACAGATTGCCGCCGAGCCCGCGATGGCCGGCGCCGACTTCGCCCGCACCGTCACCCCGTCCGAACCTGTCCGTTTCGAGGGAGAAGGCCCTCACGTGGTCGGGATCGACACGGGCGTCAAGCTCAGCATCGTCCGTCAGCTGCGCGAGCACGGCTGCCAGCTGACCCTGCTGCCCTGCACCAGCAGTCCCGACGAGGTACTGGCCGAGGACCCCGACGTCGTCTTCCTCGCCAACGGGCCCGGCGACCCGGGCGCCCTCGACTACGTCGTCGAGACCGTGCGCGAGCTGGTCGGCAAGCGGCCGATCTTCGGCATCTGCCTCGGCCACCAGCTGCTCTGCCGCGCGGTCGGGCTCGAGACCTACAAGCTGCCCTTCGGCCACCGCGGCGCCAACCATCCGGTCAAGGACCTGACGACCGGCAAGGTGGAGATCACGTCGCAGAACCACGGTTTCGCGGTCGATCCCGGGTCGCTGCCGGCCAACGTGACGGTCACGCACCAGAACCTGTACGACGGCACCGTGGAAGGGTTCCGCC
>JALYWY010000222.1 GCA_030852475.1 Actinomycetota bacterium
AGTCGGCCGACAGCCGCTTCATCGCCCACCTGGGGGAGGCCAAGCGGCTGAAGTCCGAAGATCCTGAGCGCCTGGTGGGCGTCGGCGGCTGCTGGGCGCAATCGGTCAAGGAGGAGGTCTTCGAGCGCTTCCCCTTCGTCGACGTCGCCTTCGGTCCGGGGCAGATCCACAAGCTTGCCGAGTTCCTCAACAGCGATTCGCTGACCGCGCAGGGCTACTTCGAGTTCGAGGATTTCTCCGGGCACCTGCCGACCCGGCGTGAGCGCGAGTTCCAGGGCTGGCTGCAGATCTCCCAGGGATGCAACTGCGTCTGCTCCTACTGCATCGTCCCCTCAACCCGGGGGCGGGAGGTCAGCCGCGATCCCGACGAGCTGATCGTCGAGGCCGAGGGACTGGCCGCCGAGGGCGTCCGCGAGGTGACGCTGCTGGGGCAGAACGTCAACAGCTACGGCCGCGACCTGCCGCTGGAGAAGCGGATCGGCTTCTCCGACCTGCTGCGGCGCGTCGACGCGATCGAGGGGATCGAGCGGATCCGCTACACCAGCCCGCACCCCAAGGACATGAAGGAGGACGTGATCCGCGCCCACGCCGAGCTCCCATCGCTCTGCGAGCAGATCCACCTGCCGCTGCAATCGGGCTCGAGCGCGGTGCTGAAACGGATGCGGCGCACCTACAACCGCAGCCGCTACATGGACCGGGTGGCGCTGATCCGCGAGCACGTCCCCGACTGCGCGATCACGACCGACATCATCGTCGGCTTCCCCGGCGAGACCGAGGCGGACTTCCAGGAGACACTCGAAGTGGCAGAGGAGGTCGGCTACGACGGCGCCTTCACCTTCATCTTCTCGCCGCGGCGCGAAACCGAGGCGGCGACGATGGAAGGCCAGCTGCCGCACCCGGTCAAGGTGGAGCGGTTGGAACGCCTGGTCGAGGTGATCCAGCGCCGCGCCGCCGAGCGGGCCCAGCGCTTCGTCGGCCGCACGATGGAGGTGCTGGTCGAAGGGACCAGCCGCACCGACGAGACGAAGCTGCGGGGCCGGACCCGCCATGGCAAGGCGGTCAACTTCGACGGCATCGCCGGGCCCGGCGAACTCGTCCAGGTCGAGATCGAAGCGGCCACCTCGCAGACGCTGAGCGGAGTGCTGGCGCGCCCCCTGACGCCCCTGCTTTGAGGGTCGTCGGGATCTTCGGCCCCACGGGGGTCGGCAAGACGGGGGTGGCGATCGCGCTGGCCGAGCTGTTGCGGGAGGAGGGCGAGGATCCCGTGGCGATCAACTGCGATGCGCTGCAGGTCTACGAGGGGCTGGAGGCGCTTACCGGAACCGCGACGGCAGAGGAGCAGGCGCGGCTCGAGCACCGGCTCCTCGGGTTCGTCCCGGTCACCGAGGACTTCTCCATCGGCGACTACATGCCGCTCGCCCATCGTGAGATCGACGCCGCGCTGGGGGCGGGTCGCCGGCCGATCGTGGTGGGGGGGACCGGGCTCTACCTGCGCGCCGCGGTGGCCGAGCTGTCCCTGGAGAAGGTCCCTCCCGAATCCGAGGAGTCTGAGCTCTGGTCGCCGCAGACCCGCCACCCGACGACGATCTTCGGCCTCGACATGGACCGCGAGCAGCTCTACGAGCGGATCAACGCCCGCGTCGAGGCGATCGTGGCCGGCGGAGCCGCGGAGGAGGCGAGGCGCGCCGATGCCCTCGGGCCCGGCCGCACCGCGCGCAAAGCCCTCGGCTTCGACGAGCTGCTCGCCGGCGACGTCGAGGAGATGAAGAAGCGCTCCCGCAACTACGCCCGCCGGCAGCTGACCTGGATGCGGAAAATCCCCAACCTCCACCTGGTCGACCGGACCGGCATCGGCGACGAGGAGGTTGCGGCGCAGATGCTCCGAATAGTCTGCTCGCCATGAAGTTCGAGAAGTGGCAGGCGCTGGGCAACGACTACCTGATCCTCGAGGAGGAGCGGCTTCCGTGGCCGCTGACCGAGGCGCGGGTCGAGTGGCTCTGCGACCAGCACTTCGGCATCGGCTCGGACGGAGTGCTGCTGCTCTCGCGCAGCGAGGACCCCGAGTTCGTCGCCGACCTGCGGATCTTCAACCCCGACGGCTCCGAAGCCGAGCTCTCTGGCAACGGCGCTCGCGAGGCGATCCTCTACCTGCGCCGCCACGGCTGGACCGACGAGGACGAGTTCGCGATCGGCACCGTCGCCGGCCCGATCCGGCCGACGATCACCGGCGAGCTGACCTGCTCGGTGGACATGGGCAAGGCCTCGACGACCTCGAAGGACTTCCCCTCCGGACCCGAGGACGGACGCGGTTCCCTCGAATCCGCCGGCAGGGAGTGGGAGTTCCAGCACGTCTCGATCGGCAACCCGCAGTGCGCGATCGTCGTTCCCGCCGAGGAGCTCGACGAGCTCGACCTGGGCGAGATCGGGCCCGGGGTCGAAGGGCACAGCCTGTTCCCGAACCGGACCAACGTCTCCTTCGTCGCGATCGACGGCAGCCGGGTCAAGGCGCGGATCTTCGAGCGCGGGGTGGGGGAGACGCTCTCCTCCGGCACCGGCGCCAGCGGCGCCGCCGTCACCGCTTTTCTGCGCGGCTCCTCCAGCCCGATCGTGGTCGAGCTCGAAGGTGGGGAGCTCCAGGTCGAGATCGCCGAGGATCTCTCGGTCCGGCTCGACGGCTGGGCCGAGCCGGTCTTCGCCGGGGAGCTATCGCCGGAGCTGCTGCAGGCGCTGGCCGAGCTGGACGGCAAGTGACGGTCGCCAAAGTCGGTGGACCGCAAGCGGCCCACCGGATCGCATAGATTCCCGCGCCCATGGGCATCGCCACCCCGTCCAAACGCCTGGAGGCCATCCCTCCGTACAAGTTCCAGGAACTCGAGCAGCAGATCGCCGACAAGCGCGCTGCCGGGATCGACGTGATCAGC
>JALYWY010000229.1 GCA_030852475.1 Actinomycetota bacterium
TGTCGGCCCCGGCGGCGACGAGGTGCTGCTGCGCCCAGACCACCAGGTCCCCCCGGCTCTTGCGCTTCAGCAGCGGGTGGACGACCTCCTGGCGATAGCCGGCGACCGGCTGCAGGGCGCTGTCGGCGCCGAGCGCACCCCACTCGCGGCCGCTGGTCTCCTGCCAGGACCACCAGCTCGGGGCGAGCCCGCCGAAGCTGGCGGCGAAGCGGCGGAAGAGCTTGATCCCGGCGCTGCCGGGGGCTTCGTAGGTCTGGCCGATCGGGTAGATCGGGTGGCCGTAGACGCGGTTGTAGAGGTAGGTGTGCTCGTAGACCTCGCGCACCGTGGTCCCGATCGTCTTCCAGTACATCTGCGGCTGGTTGTAGGTGGCGCCGCCCGGGCCGAAGAAGACCGAGTAGGGGAAGGACGGGTGGTAGTCGACGTAGGGAAAGGTCGCGAGCGAGAGCGGGTAGGCGTCGCCGACCCGCGCCCGCAGCGCCCGGATGTAGCGGTCGGCGGCGGCGTACTTGCCCTCGTAGTCGGCCTCGGCGTCGATCGCGAAGCAGTCGGCGCCGCGCTGCACCGCCATCGCCGAGACCCGCGCCTCGGCCAGCGGCTGGTCGCCGTAGACGAAGTGCCAGGCGCAGACGCTGATCCCGGCCCGGTGCAGCGCCTGGACGAGGCCGCGGCTGAACTGGCTCCAGTAGTCGTCGCCGTCGCCGGACTTGACGTAGACGGTGCCGACGTCGTTGCGCTTGGCGCGGGCGACGATCGCGCCGATGCTGCCCGCCTCGGAGCTGGAGACGTACCAGATCCATTGGCCCTGGCGGTCGAAGGCGCTGTTGCTGACGTTGCCGCCGGGTTCCACCTGCGCGGCGCCGCCGGTCTCGGCCGCACCGAGAGCAGGTAGGAATGCCGCCGCCGCCAGCGCAGTGGCTGCGAGCGAAGCGAGCGCAGTCATCAGCACCAGCGCGCCGCGTCTCCTTGAAGCGAGGGGACCCACGTCTGTCCCAACACGGTAGTGGGCGCGGCGCTGCGGCTTGTCCAGTTGCAGCCCAGGTGCGAAAACCGTTGCAGCCGAGGCCGCGGAACGGGTAGATGTAGGTGTGGCCACGGTTCGAGACATCGGCGACGGGCTCGCGCGCGCCGGCGTCGGCGCCGTCCTCGGCCGGGTCCGCAACGGGCGGATCGAGGTGATCGAAGGCGGCCGCGAACGCAGCTTCGGCCCGCCCGACGCCGAGCTGACCGCGACCGTCCGGATCAACGACCCCGCCGCCTGGCGCGACCCGCTGCGCGGCAGCGTCGGCCTCGGCGAGGGCTACGTCGACGGGCGCTGGGAGACCGACGACCTTGTCTCGCTGATCCGGATCGCCGCCCGCGAGCTGCGCGAGATGGACGGCGTCCGCGGCGCGATCGCCCGCCCGCGCGGGCTCTGGCACCGGGTCCGCCACCTCGTTCCCGAGAACACCCGCCCCGGCTCCCGGCGCAACATCTCCGCCCACTACGACCTCGGCAACGACCTCTTCGCGTCCTTTCTCGACGAGCGGATGATGTACAGCTGCGCCTACTTCCCGGATGAGGCGGCGAGCCTCGAGCAGGCGCAGGTGGCGAAGCTCGACCGCATCTGCGACCGCCTCCGGCTCGGACCGGAGAACCACCTGCTGGAGATCGGCACCGGCTGGGGCGGGATGGCGATCCACGCGGCGCGCCGCAGCGGCTGCCGGGTGACGACGACGACGATCTCCCGCGAGCAGCATGAGCTGGCGACCCGGCGCGTCCGCGACGCCGGCCTCGAGGGCCAGGTAACCGTGCTGCTGCAGGACTATCGCGACCTCGAAGGCCGCTTCGACCGCCTGGTGAGCGTCGAGATGATCGAGGCGGTCGGCTGGCAGTACTTCGACGACTACTTCCGCCGCTGCGACCGGTTGCTCACCGACGACGGGCTGATGCTGCTGCAGGCGATCACGATCGACGACCGCATCTACGAGATCGAGAAGGCGGCGAAGAGCTTCGCCAACACCCACGTCTTCCCCGGCGGCTGCCTCCCCTCGCAGGGGCTGATCGCCGGCTGCCTCGAGCGCGTCACCAGCATGCGGCAGGTCTGGATCGACGACATCACCCCCCACTACCCGCCGACCCTGGCGGAGTGGCGGCAGCGCTTCTTCGCCGCCTGGGAGCGGCTGCGCTCGCGCGGCTACGACGAGCGCTTCCGGCGCCTCTGGGACTTCTACCTGAGCTCCTCGGAGGCGGGCTTCCGCGAGCGGCGGATCGGCGACGTGCAGGCGCTCTTCGCGAAGCCGAGGGCGCGGTGAGCGGAGCCAAACCGGACCTGCTGCTGATCCACGGCCTCGGCGGCACCCGCACCATCTGGGAGCCGGTGATCCCGTTGCTGGAGGACGAGCGCGAGGTGCACGCGATCGACATGCCCGGGTTCGGCGAGACGCCGCCGCTGCCGAAGGGCGAAGAGCCGACCGCCGCGGCGCTGGCCCGCGCCCTCCACGAGGAGTGCGCCCGCAACGGGATCGAGCGCCCACACGTCGCCGGCAACTCGCTTGGCGGCTGGGTGGCGCTGGAGATGGGCCGGTTCGGCTGGGCGGCCTCGGTGACGGCGCTGTCCCCCGCCGGCCTTTGGTCGCGGCCGCTGGGCGAAGCGCCGAACGGCGGCGCCCGGATGCTGCTGCGCGGCTCGCCCTGGGTGAAGGCGGCGCGCCCCTTCCTCTCGCTCGCCCTCCAGTTCCCGGCGACGCGGCAGGCCGCCTTCCAGTCGATCGCCGCCCACCCCGACCGGATCCCGCCCGACGCGGCGCGGGCACTCGTCCTCGGCTGGCTTGACGGCGAGGGCTACGACGCCGCCAACCGGGCGATGCGCAACCACGTCTTCGACCCGAGCGACTACCCCGAGGACGTACCGGTGACGATCGCCTGGTGCGAGCGCGACCGCCTGCTCGGCCCGCCGAAGCCGCACCGCCGCCCGCCCGGGTCACGCTTCCTCGTCCTCCCCGGCGTCGGCCACACCCCCACCTGGGACGACCCAGGGCTCGTCGCCCGCACCCTGCTCGAGGGCAGCGACGTAAGCTTGCGCCGATGATCGTCGAGAGGACCGAGAACCCGATGTGGCTGTCGAACGCCTACCTGGTCGCCAACCCGGACCGGGGGACCGGTGTCCTGATCGACGGCAACGACGAGCTCGGCCCGCTGCTGGAGCGCGCCGAGCGCGACGGGATCGAGATCACCCACGTCCTCGTCACCCACCCCCACCCCGACCACGTCGCCGGCTTGGACGAGGCGCGAGCGCGGCTCGGCAACCCGCCGCTGGTCGCGCACGAGGCGACCGCGGCCGAGCTCGACGCCGACGTCGAGATCCTCCTCGGCGACGGCGAGAAGCTCGACGCCGGCGGTCTCGAGGTCGAGGCCATCTATACCCCCGGCCACGCCGCCGGCCACCTCGCCTACCTCGTCAACGGCTCCGACGTCTTCACCGCCGACGTCCTCTTCAAGGGCACCGTCGGCGGCACGATGGCGCCGGGCGCGAGCGGCTTCGCCGACCTGCAGGCGTCGGTGATGCGGCTGATGGAGCTGCCGCCGAACACCACCGTCCACCCCGGCCATCGCGAGCCGACGACGATCGCCGCCGAGTGGGAGGGAAACCCCTTCGTCCGGATCTGGCGCGGCCTCGACTCGACCGGCGAGGAGGAGGTGACGGTGTGGGGCCGCCCGGCGACGCTGAAGCTGTGGGCCCCCGACTACGACGGCGGCAACAAGGCCTGGATCGTCTTCGGCGATTCCGGCGAGGAGGCCATCGTCGGCGGCTCCCAGGTGCAGAAATAACGCGAGACCGCAAAAACCATCCTTGAAGGAGGTTTTTTGCGGTCTCGGCGTACCGCTCAGGCACGACCTTTAGCTCTTCGGGCCAATTTGGACGGATGTGCGATAGGGAAATCACATCTTTGTGTCCACACTGCATCAATGGCGACTGAAATACAGGAATTCTTTTTCAACTGGTACCCCGTCTTCGGCGTCTTCTTCATGGCGCTGCTGCTCTTCGTCTTCCTCAAAATGATGCGGGGGATGATGGGCACGACCCGGCCGGAGACGGTGAAGGCGAGCCGCACCGAGCCGGTCCTCTGGGATGAAGTGCAGGGGGTCGACGCCGCCAAAGAGGAGCTGATGGACGTCGCCGCCTGGCTGCGCGAACCGGACCGCTTCTCCGCCCTCGGCGCCCAGGCGCCGCGCGGCGTCCTCCTCCACGGTCCCCCCGGCACCGGCAAGACGATGCTGGCCCGCGCGGTCGCCGCCCAGGCCGGGGTCGACTTCTATGCCGCCTCGGGCTCGAGCTTCGTCGAGATGTTCGTCGGCCGCGGCGCCGCCCGCATCCGCC
>JALYWY010000236.1 GCA_030852475.1 Actinomycetota bacterium
CCTTCGATGCGGGCAACGCCCTCGGCGACCCGCGAGGAGAGGGGGGAGAACCCGTCCTTGTTGAGGATTCCCAGGTCGCCGGCCAGCTGGTCGTCGATCGCGTCGTCGAGCGACGCCTTGACCGACGAGGAGAAGATGCCCACGAAGACGACCAGCGCGACTCCGATCATCAGCGCGGCCGCGGTCGTGGCGGTGCGCTGCGGCTCCCGCTGGGCGTTCTCGCGAGCCAGCATCCCGGTGACCCCCCGGAGCCGCTCTATCGGCGCCCCGATGACGCTCACGATGGGCGGCACGAACCGGCCGCCGAGCATGGCGAGCGCGATGAAGAGGAGGACGAGGCCGCCGCCCAGCTGCGAGAGCGCGGCACCCTCCTCGTCCGCGACGAAGAGCCCCATCGCCAAGAGGAAGAGCGCGATCGCCAGGAGGGCCACGGCGATCGCCGTACGCACCCGCGACGTGCGCTCCTTCACCTCGGTCGAGCCGCCGCCTTCGCGGAGGGCCTCGAGCGGCGCGACCCGCGTCGCCCGGATGGCCGGCATCATGGCCGAGATGACGGTCGCGAGGAACCCGACGAGGAACGGCACGATGGCGATTCCCAGGTCGAACCTCAGACTCGTCACCGGCAGCTCGAAGCCGCTGGCCTCGAACATCAGCTTCACGAGCTCGACGAACAGATAGCCGCCGGCGATACCCAGGACCGACGCGAGGAGGCCGATCAGCGCTGCCTCCGCGAGCACCGCTCCGAGGACCTGCCGGGAGGATGCGCCGAGCGTCCTGAGCATCGCGAACTCGCGGGTGCGCTGGACAACGGTGATCGAGAACGTGTTGAAGATGAGGAAGCCGCCGACGAAGACGGAGATGCCGGCGAAGACGAGGAGCGCCGTCGTCAGGAAGGAAAAGCCCTCCGTGATGTCGCCGGCGTCGTCAGCGGCCGTCTGCGCACCCGTCTGAACCTGGAACTCCTTGCCGAGCTTCCTTTGCACCACCGCCGCGAGCGCCTCCGGGGTAGTCCCATCGGCCGCGGCGATATCGATCTCGTCGAAGCGGCCCTCCTTGCCGGTCAGGCGCCTTACCTCCTCCAGCGTGAACTGGGCGAGGCTCGCCCCGAGCGAGGTGTCCCCCGACCCGAATGCCGTCAACCCGACGATCGTGTATTCGCTTGCGCCCGCGTCGCCGGTGATCGTGACCACGTCGCCGACCTCGAAGCCCTCGTCGTCGGCAGAGTCCTTGTCGAGGGCGACCTCGTCGGCCGTCCGGGGCCGCTCTCCTTCCTCCAGCGTGAGCGCTTCGAAGTCCTCGTTCTCGGTGACGGAGAGCGCGATATGCGGCGGCCCGCCCCCCGGAGGGCCGATGCGCTCGCCGTCGTCGCCCAGAATGGAGATCCGCGTGTCGGCCACGACGCCCTCGGCGACATCCACACCCTCGATCCGCTGCACGCGCTCGAGCACGGATTCCTCGAAGCCGGCCTCTGGACCCTGGTCGAAGGGATCCTCGACCACTTCCCGCTCGCGAACGGTGACGTCGATCCCTGCGTTGGCCGCCCCGAAGAGGTTGTCGAAAGAGCGGTTTACCGACTCGTTGATGAGCAGCGTGCCCGCGACCATCGCGACACCGAAGAACACCGACGAGGCAGTCGAGATCGCGCGGAACTTGCGCGCGACGAGGTTCCTGAGTGCGAGCCCGAGCACGGGCGCTCAGACCGAGCGCATCAGCTCGAGGACCTGGTCCTCGCCTTGGACCGCCGTGTCCTGGGCGACCTTCCCGTCGACGAGCAGCACCACGCGATCGGCATAGGACGCGACTCGGGAGTCGTGGGTCACCACGACGACCGTGCGCCCGAGGTCGTCCACGGAGCGCCGCAGCAGCTCCAGCACCTGGGTGGAAGCAGAGGAATCAAGGTTGCCGGTCGGCTCGTCGGCGAACACGACGGCAGGCTTTGAGATCAAGGCGCGCGCGACGGCGACCCGCTGCTGCTGGCCGCCCGAGAGCTCCGCCGGCCGGTGCTTTCGCCGATCGGCGATCCCGACCGTCTCGAGCAGCTGATCGAGCCACTCCCGGTCGGCGTCCTTCCCTGCGATCCGCATCGGCAGGGTCACGTTCTCCTCCGCGGAGAGAACCGGGATCAGGTTGAAGAACTGGAAGATGAACCCCAGCTTGTCCCGCCGCAGTTCCGTGAGCTCGGCGTCCTTCAAGGCCGTGATCTCGGTGCCGTCCACCCAGGCCTTGCCGCCGGTCGGCCGGTCGAGCCCCGCCAGCACGTGCATCAGGGTCGACTTGCCGGACCCCGAGGGGCCCACGATCGAGGTGAGTTGGCCATGCGGGAAGTCCAGCGAGACGCTGTCGACGGCGAGGACCGAAGCCTCGCCCTCGCCGTAGCGGCGAGACAGATCCGCGCAGCGGACCGCGCTACTTCCTGCGGCCACGGCGTTTCCCCTTGCGATCGCTCTTGTTCTTCCTGGCCTTCGCCTTCTTCGCCTTCTTCGCCCCGCCGGCCCGCGGCTCGGCCTTCAGCGTGAAGCCGTCGATCAGCTCCGCAACCTCCTCCGGCTTTTCGACCTGGGGGGCGTGGCCGGCGTCTTCGATCAGCTCGGTCTGGACACCCGGAACGTCGGAGTAGCCCTCGATCGAGAGCTCGGCGTCGAAGATCTGGTCTTCGGAG
>JALYWY010000238.1 GCA_030852475.1 Actinomycetota bacterium
TGGTCGCCGATGATCGTCTTCGCCTTCATCTACGGCCTCTCGATGGACTACGAGGTGTTCATCCTCTCCCGCATCCGCGAGGAGTACGAGCGGACGGGGTCAACCGACGAGGCGGTGGTGCGCGGCATCGCCAGCACCGGCCGCCTGGTGACGAGCGCGGCGCTGATCGTCTTCCTCGCCTTCGCCTCGATGGCGACGACGCCGGAGATCGACGTCAAGGTGCTGGCGACCGGGCTCGCCGCCGGCGTCCTCCTCGACGCGCTCGTGGTCCGCTCGCTGCTGGTGCCGGCGACCGTTTCCTGGCTCGGGCGCTGGAACTGGTGGATGCCCGAGCCGGTGCGCCGTCTCCTGCGCGTGCCGGAGCGGACGCCGGAGCCGGCGGCCGAGCGCGCCTAGAAACCTGAAGTCAGAGAAGGAGAACCGACATGGCAACCCTGTACGGATTCACGACGATGCTGGCGGAGGTGCTCCCCCTCGCCAACTGGGAGCACGACGACGGGCCCGGCTGGATCATCGGGCTCGCCTTCTGGCTGGCGGTAATCGCGGTCGTCGTCCTCCTGCTCCGCAGCCGCGGCTGGCTCGGCCCCGGCGGTCCGCGCATGCAGGCCCACGAAACCGGCGCCCAGATCCTCGAGCGCCGCTTCGCCGAAGGCGAGCTCAGCCCCGAGGAGTACCGCGAGCGGCGGGCTGTGCTCGGTGAGGAAGGGAAAAGCTAGGCGCTGGCTCGGGGTAGGTGTTGCCGCCGCGGGATAAACCTTGCAAGAACCCGGGGAACGTCCGGCCCGCTCGCAACCATCGGGACATGTGGCAATTGACGATCGTCTGTTCCAGCTGCGCCGAGGAGTCCGATGTCGTGGTCGAGGACCTCGAGGACGTCGAGCGCGAGGTCTGCGAGTGCGGCTACAGCTACGTCGTCCTCTCGGTCGCCGAGTTCGAGGCCGTCGAGGTCAAGGGCGGCGAGCTGATCGAGCTGCGCCGGCGCGACGACCTGCTGCGAGCGGCGTAGATCCCTCGGCGGAGTCGCCCCGTACGGCGACTCCGCCAGCTTCATCTATTCGGACTTCAGGTCTCTGTCTTACGCCACGACCCCAAGGCCGTGCGGGCTTGTGACTATGTACTCGGTTTTCCACGTCACGGAAGGCAGTATGAAGCCGCATTTGACCACCGTGTTGATCGTCAGCGTGGCATTGCCGGCCGCGGTTCCTTTGAGGGTGCCGAGATGGGTACCGGCACCGGTTTTGCAGTTGGTGACTCCGAATGGCGACGGCAATGTCATATGTGTTTCCTCCGAGAACACTGTTCCGTCTGTGGTCCCTGCGATGTGTTCGATGTAGAGCTGGCCGGCATTGTGGATGGTCAGCCCGCCACCGCACCACCAGCCAGATACGGTGTTGATCGGCGCTGTCACGCTGGAACCGGTGAATGAACTCGTCGTCAGTTCTGTTTCACCGCCGTAGCATGTGGCGACATAGGTCCCGTCTGTGCGGTGCTGGCTCATGGAGGTGCCGGCTTTTTCGCTCAGTCTGAGTTTGACGGACTGGTTCTGCGTCACCCCTGTGATCTCCAGTGTGGTCGCCGAAGCGGTGCCCGCGGCAAACGCGACAAACGCCATTGCCACCGCTAAACCGAGGCCGATCGTCTTCAGTTGCTTCATGTCATTTCTCCTGTTCATGCTCCGGGGTCCGGAGACTGGCGAGATAGAAGGAGATAACTTTAGTAAAGAAGATTTGAGCGCTGATTAGAGCTCTCGCTTCTGCGAAGCTTCTGCAGGTGACCGACCAAGACGTCTTCCTGCAGAAGCGGATCCACGACTGGTCGCAGGAGCTGCCCGACTGGCAGCGCGGTCTGATGCGGAAGCTCTGCGACGGTCCGCTCGACGAGGCGGGGCGGGCAGAGGTGCTCGCGGTGCTCTGCGGCGACCCGGACGCGCCCTCGCTGCCGCCGCTGAAGCTGTCGGACCTGCCGGCGGACGAGGCCGAGTACGGCACGGTCGAACTGCGGGAGATCCGCAACCTGCGCAACGTCAACCGGCTCGCCGAAGACCAGGCGCTGCGCTTCGAGCCGGGCCTGAACGTCATCTTCGGCGAAAACGGCGCCGGGAAGAGCGGCTATGGCCGCCTCGCCCGCCGGGTTTGCCGCGCGGCCGAACCCGGCGAGGTGCTCCACGACGTCTTCGACCCGGGCAAGGCGGATGCGCCGCAGACGGCCGAGTTCGTGCTCGCGGTGAACGGCGAGGAGCAGGTGGTCGAGGTCGACCTGAACGCCGAAGCGCCCCACCTCCTTTCGGCGATGACCGCCTTCGACGCCAACTGCGCCGAGTTCCACCTGACCAAGCAGAACACGATCGAGCACACGCCGCGGCCGCTGCGCCTGCTGAAAGAAATGGCCGACGCGCAGGACCGGCTGGCGGAGGAGCTGGCGCAACGGGTCTCCGCTCGTCGCGAGTCGCTCCCGGAGCTGCCGCAGGCACCGAAGAAGTCCGAGGCGGCGGCGCTGCTGGCTCGGGTCGAGCGAGGCGAAGCCTCAACCCAGGAAGTGCTGGCCGTCGCCCGCCTCGACGAAGCCGAGCTGGAGGAGCTGCGCGAGCTGGAGAAGGCCGAGGCGGCGATCGCCGCCGACGAAAGCCTGGCGCTGGAGAAAGCGGCGAAGAAGCGGGCCGGTGCCGTGAAGCGGCTCGTAGCCGAGCTCGAGGACGCCTGGAACCGGCTCGACGACGAGGCCCTGGCGGAGATCGCCGAGCTGCGCGCCCGTCTCGCCCGCGCCTCCGCCGCGGTCGATCAGCTCGCCGCCGAAGCGTTCGCCGACCAGCCGCAGCCCGGGACGGGTGGCGAAGCCTGGCGGGAGATGTGGGAGGCGGCCCGACGGTTCGTCGAATCCGGCGGCGGATCGTTTCCCGACGACGCCGGCGACGCGACCTGCCCGCTCTGCCAGCAAGGTCTCGGCGGCGAGGCGCACGAGCGGCTGCACCAGTTCGAGGCCTTCATCGCCGGCGACCTTCGCGAACAGGTCCGGCAGGTTGACCGGATCCTCCTGGAGCGCCTGGAAGGCCTGCCGGACCTCGAGCAGATCTCCCACACGGCCGAGGTTGCCGTGGCCACCGCCGGCGAGCAGCTGCAGAAACCGGCCGATGCCGCGCTGGAGACCCTTGCCGACCGCCTCGCGATCGCGACCGGGCAGACCGAGCCCTCGCTCGCCTTGACCCTCGATCTCAACCCGCTGCGGAACTACGTCGCGGTCCAGACCGCCGAAGCCGAAGGGTTCGCGGTTCTGCGCGACGACGAGGAACGCTCCCGCATCAAACGGCGCCTCGCCGAGCTGCGCGCTCGCCGGCAGGTCGGCGAGCAGCTGGAGGACGTGCTGGCGCACCTGGAGGGGCTGGAGGCGATCGCCACCTGGGAGCAGGCCCGGCGCCGGCTCTCGACGCGGACGATCTCCCAGCGGATCGGCGAGCTGAGCAAGCTGGCGATCACGACCCGCCTGAAGCGGGCGCTGGCGGTGGAGATCGCCGAACTCGACCCGATCGCCGACCGGGTCGAACTCAGCGCCTCCGCCAGCAAGGGCAAGCCGGCCGTCCAGTTCAAGCTCCGCAGCGAGGGCCGTGAGCGGGTCGCGAAGGTCCTGAGCACGGGCGAGCAGACCGCGCTCGCCACCGCCTTCTTCCTCGCCGAGCTGCGGGTGAGCAACGAGCGCAGCACGATCATCCTCGACGACCCGGTCTCCTCGCTCGACCACCAGCGCCGCGAGCACGTCGCCACCCGGCTCGCCGAAGAAGCCCGCCACCGGCAGGTGGTCGTCCTCACCCACGACCTCGTCTTCCTCTACTACCTGCAGGAGAAGGCGGCGGATGTCGGCGTCGAGCTCAACGGCCAGGCGTTGCGGCGCGCCTACCACGCGGTCGGCGTCGTCGAGCGGGACCTCCCCTGGAACGCGAAGTCCCCGATGGGCCACCTGAAGGCGCTGCGGCACCGGCTGAAGAGCGAGCTGAAGCCGCTCTTCAAGGGCAACGACCCTCGCTACGAGCGGGAGGCGGAACTATGGACGCTCGACCTGCGCAAGGCCTACGAGCGGCTGATCGAGGTCTACGTCCTCGGCGGCACCGTCGAGCGGCAGGCGCGCCACATCAAGGTCCGCAACCTGCACGACGTGAAGTGGAGCCCGGAGCTCGCGCAGGAGATCGACGCCGCGGTGAAGGAGCTCTCCGGCGGCGCCCATCAAGGGCCGCTGGGCCAGCACGGCTCCCCGCCGCCGCTGACGAAGCTGGAGGCGCGGCTGGAGAAGTTCGAGGCGATCTGCGAGGTGACGAAACCGCAGCGGGACCGCGGCGAGGACCAAGGGGGTCGCTCGGTGACTCAGATCGGCGCCGCCTGAGGCGATTTCAGCCTGGCCGCGGGGTAGCGACCGCGGATCTCCTGGTTGAAGAACCGGCCCTTCGACTCGGCCCGCATCAACGAGACGACCGCCTGCTCGGGCACGTCGAAGTACCGGTAGAGGCCGCCGTTGCGAAAGCGGACCTCCAGGACGTTCTTTTCGTATCCGACGGACTCGATGCTGCTCGACTCGACCGGCACCCGGTGCATTGGGGCTCTCCTGAGCTCGCGTGGCTTGCGGTTGAACTCAAACTACCCATAAGTAGCGGATGGGAATCGGCCGCTAGCCGCCGCTGCCCTTGCGGGAGCGGTAGCGCCGCGTCTTCTCGCGGTTGCCGCACTCCTCCATCGAGCACCAGGTGCGGGAGCGGTTGCGGGTGGCGTCGAAGAAGGCCCACTGGCAGCGCTCGTCGGTGCAGGCCTTGAGGCGGGGCCAGGCGCCGTGGGACTGGAGCCGCTCGAGGGCGAGGAGGAGGCGGGCTTCGAAGCCGGTCAGGTCGGAGCGGGCCGGCGCAAGGGTGAGGCTGCCGTCAGCCGAAAGCGAAGTGCGGTAGCGGCTCCGCTCAGCCGCTTCATGCAGGGGCTCGAGCTCGGCCTCGGCGGCCTCGACTCCGTTGTTGGCACGCAGTAGGGCGCGCAGCGACTCCCGCAGCGCCAGAACGCGAGCGTGGTCTTCCTGGTCCGGAGGGGGAACGTGCTCGCCCGTCCTCGCGACCACCCAGTCCGCCAGGCGCCTGGGATCCGCAAGGGAGTCGGCGCCCTCTTCCAGATCCAGGGTGTTGACGAAGGCGACGAGGAGATCCGCCTCGTCCTCGATCGCTTTGTTAAGCCTGGTTGACACTGTCTATCTAGTTTAGCTAGTGTCGTAGACACCGGCAAAACGCTTTAGCTAGTTACAGGAGGCATCATGAGATTCCTCGCAAGCCTCACCCTCGCCAACTGCGAACGGCCCGTCCGGCGCCGACCGCGCCGCTAGCCGAGTTCGATCACGCCGAAGAGGAGCAGCAGGATCAGCGTCACCACGGCCGAGACCAGCAGCGAGCCGGCGCAGCCGAGGTTGTTGGAGAAGAAGAGGAACACAGGCTCCCCCTCTTACCCCTGAAGCCTCTCCTTCAGTCGCAGCAGGGCGATCACCGTCGTCGCGTCGCGGATCTCCGGCAGCGCCCGCTCGATCTCGGCCAGCGGCAGGCGAACGATCTCGATCTCCTCGTCCTCGTCGCGCTCGCCGCTGGCGGGCGAAAGGCCGGTGGCCTCGAAGATCGTCACCTTCTCGGTGAGGAAGCCGGGGCTGGGATAGACCACGTGGAGGAGGTTCCAGCCTTCGGCCTGCAGCTCCGCCTCCTCCGCCAGCTCCCGCTGCGCGCACTCGAGCTCGTCCTCTCCCTCGACGTCCAGCGTCCCCGCCGGGATCTCCAGCAGCCGTTCCTCCTCCACCGCCTCGCGCGGCTGCGCCACCAGGTAGGCGAACTCCTCGTCGTAGGCGAGCACGGCGACCGAGCCCGGGTGCTCGACGATCTCGCGCTCGACCTCACTGCCGTCCTCGTGCCGGTAGCGCTTGGCGACGAAGTCGACGTGCTTGCCCTCGTGCAGGGTCTTGGTATCGAGCAACTCCATCGAGCTGCACTCCATCAAACCGGATATCCGCTTGCTCCGCTCATGATTCGTACGGCTCGCGCCGAGCATGCCTCCGTGAGTGTCGAAATGGGAACGAGGCGGGTGGCGGGACAATACGTCCGCTCCCAGGTAAGAGGCTTCGCCAAAGTCGAGCTGTGGATCGTTGCCGGGGCGATCACCGCGCTGTTGGTCGGCTGGATACTCCTTCGCGTCCCCGGTTGGATGCTGATCCTCGTGGAGCTCGTCGCCATCCTCGCCTTCCTGCGGGTGGAGGAGGGGGTCGAACGAGACCTCGGCCGCTGGAGGCGAGGCGCGGAAGGCGAGGAACACGTGGGCCAGGTTCTCGAGGGGCTCGCAGCCGACGGCTGGCAGGTGCTCCACGATGTCTCCTTTGGACGCGGCAACATCGACCACATCGCGATTGGTCCCGGCGGCGTCTTCACCGTCGAGACCAAGAGCCACCGCGGCAAGCTCTCAGTCGACCGACTCGACCCAACGATGCTTGCCCAGGCTTACGCAGAGAAGAAGAAGCTGGAAGAAGTGACCGGGATCGAAGCGCGCCCCCTCCTTGTCTTCAGCCGGGCCTACCTGATCGAGCCCCCGCCGATAACACGGCGTGGGGTGACGATCATGCCGGCACGAATGCTCCCCGGGTTCTTCTCGCGGCAGCGACCGGCATTGTCGCTTGAGCAGGCGCGTGCGGTTCACGACCGGCTGGCATTTGCCGTAGGACAACAGGCCGCCCCCGCCAGCGAGTCCGTCTCAGTGTCCGTATAGCGGAGCCTGAGACGGACTCGGCTGCTCAGCTCGACGTCGGGAAGTGCATCGAGCCGGCGTCGCCCGGCCCCGCGGCGTTGCCCTCGGGCCAGCGGCTGGTGATCGCCTTGCCGCGGGTGTAGAAGCGGACGCCCTCGGGTCCGTGGATGTGGTGGTCGCCGAAGAGGGAGTCCTTCCAGCCGCCGAAGGAGTAGAAGGCCATCGGCACCGGGATCGGGACGTTGACGCCGATCATGCCCACTTCGACCTCGCGCTGGAAGCGGCGCGCCTCGTGGCCGGAGCCGGTGAAGACGGCGGCGCCGTTGGCGTAGGAGTTGCGGTTGATCAGCTCGATCGCTTCGTCGAGGCTGCCGCTGCGGACGACGGAGAGGACCGGGCCGAAGATCTCGTCGCGGTAGACCGACATCTCCGGCTCCACCTGGTCGATCACGGTCGGCCCGACCCAGAAGCCGCCGCCGTCCACCTCCAGCTCGCGGCCGTCGACGGTCACCCGGGCGCCGGCCTCGGCGCCCTGGCCGATGTAGTCGACGATCCGCTCGCGCGCCTGCGGGGTCACGACCGGGCCCATCTCAGACTCCGGGTCGAGACCCGGTCCCACCTTGATCTCGCGCGCCCGCCGCTCCACCTCCTCGACCAGGGCGTCGCCGGACTCGCCCACCGCGACCGCGACCGAGATCGCCATGCAGCGCTGCCCCGCCGAGCCGAAGCCGGCGGCGGCGAGCTGGTCGGCGGCGTAGGCGAGGTCGGCGCCGGGCATGACGACGGCGTGGTTCTTCGCCCCGCCCAGCGCCTGCACCCGCTTGCGCTTCTCGGTGGCGCGGGCGTGGACGTAGGAGGCGATCGGGGTCGAGCCGACGAAGGAGACCGCCGCCACGTCGGGGTGGTCGAGCAGCGCGTCCACGGCGACCTTCTCGCCGTGG
>JALYWY010000264.1 GCA_030852475.1 Actinomycetota bacterium
GACCGGAGTATGCCCCGAAGGGGCGCGACCCAATTCCCGCGGAGGGCGACCGGACCCTTCACCCGCCCCCTAGTAGCTCAGCGACTCAAATCCCAGTCACTGCTCAGGCGCCGACCGAAGGCGGCGAGGAGTTCGACCGTCGCCTCGACGTCGTGCAGGTCGACCATCTCGACCGGCGAGTGCATGTAGCGGAGGGGGATCGAGACGACGCCGGTCGGGATCCCGGAGCGGGAGATCTGGAGGATGTCGGCGTCGGTGCTGGTGCCGCGGCCGCTGGCGCTGACCGAGTACTCGATGCCCTCCGCCTCGGCGGTCTCGACCAGCAGCTCGAAGACTTTGGGGGAGAGGGTGGAGCCGCGGCCGATAGCCGGGCCGGAGCCGAAGGGGTGGCTGCCGATCTCCTTCTCGTCGACCCCCGGTGCGTCGGTGGCGTGGGTGACGTCGACGGCGATCGCGATGTCCGGCTGCAGCTGGAAGGACGCGGTGCGGGCGCCGAAGAGGCCGATCTCCTCCTGCACGGAGGCGACCGCGGCGAACGAGCCGCCGGGCCCGTCGCCCTCGGCGCAGCGGCGCAGGCTCTCCAGCGCCACGTAGGCACCGAGGCGGTTGTCCATCGCCTTGGAAACGAGCCGGTCGCCGGCAACCGCCACCGGCTCGGTCGCGATCACTACCGGGTCGCCGACCCGGACCAGCTCTTCGGCCTCCTCGCGGTCGGAGGCGCCGATGTCGATGTGCATGCCTTTCAGCTCGACCACCTTCTTGCGCTGGTCGGGGTCGAGCAGGTGGATCGGCTTGCGACCGGCGACGCCGGGAACGAGCCCCTCCTTGCCGCGCACCTCGACCCGCTGGCCGACGAGGATCTGCGGGTCCCAGCCGCCGATCGGGGCAAACCAGAGGAACCCCTTCTCGTCGATGTGGGTTACGACCAGTCCGATCTCGTCGATGTGGCCGACGACTGCGAGCAGCGGCGAGGCATCGCCGACGCGGGCGATCGAGGAGCCGATCCCGTCGAAGCTGAGCTCGGCGAACGAAGCCGCCTCGCGCCAGATCTCGGCCGCCGGGCCCTCGTATCCCGAGGGCGCGCCGGCGCGCAGCAGCTTGTCGAGGAGATCTGGAGTGGTCAAAAGGTCCGGGGAGTATGCCTAAGAGTGCGCCGCGTTTGCTTCGCGCCGCAGCTCCGCTCGGCTCGCTCCGTACCCGCGATGCTCGTAGGCAATCATCGCCCAGAGCAGGGCGACGGCGATCGCCACGCTGAGCAGCGCCGGGATCTCGGTGGCGACCGGGATCAGGAGGAAGAGGACGAGCGCCAGGCCGAGCCGGTGGCGGTTGAGCGTGCGGATGTGCCGGTAGCGGAAGCTGACCAGCCCGATCAGGTAGATCGCGGTGCCGCCGAGCAGGGCGAAGGCGGTCTCCGCGTGGAGGTGTTCGTCGTAGTGCCCGATCGTCACTTTCATGCCCAGCGCGATCAGCACGATCCCGGCGATCATCAGCAGGTGGATGTAGGAGTAGGAGTCGCGGGCGAGTTCGTTCTGGACGCGACCGGCCGGGGCCTGGCTGAGGCGCCGGGCCGAGATCAGGGCGACGACGTCGAAGTAGGTCCACCAGAGGGCGGCGGCGAGGAAGACGCCCAGCACCGCGGTGGCGCCGATGCCGAGGTCGAGGGCGCCGGCGGCGCCGATGCCGAGAGCGACGATGCTCTCTCCGAGCGCGATGATCAGGATCAGGCCGTGGCGCTCGGCGAAGTGGCCGGGGACGAGCTTCCAGCCCTCGGCGCCGAAGAAGTAGGGGCCGGCCATGTCGAGGAAGATCGCCAGCGCGAACAGCGACCCCTGCGCGACCCCGTCGAAGAACGAGGCGGTCACGAGCAGCCCGACCCCGATCGCGGTGCTGATCGCCAGGCCGATCACGGAACGGCGCAGGTCCTGGTCGTCGGCGCCGGCAAGCATGAAGAGGGCGATGTGGGCGGTGCGAAAGACGCCGAGCCCGAGGGCGAAGGCGAGCGCGAGGCTGTCGAACGCCTCTTTGACCGACAGCGAGACGATCAGCATCGCCGCCATCGCGACGAAGAAGACCACCCGCACCGCTCCCTCCTCGGGGTCGATCACGCTGGTCAGCCAGGAGTAGCCGACCCAGGCCCACCAGACGACGCCGAGGACCAGGAGCCCCTGCGCCAGCCCCGACCAGCTCTGGTCGTAGGCCATCAGCGCCGTGCACTGGGTGAGGGCGAGGACGAAGACGAGGTCGAAGAAGAGCTCCAGCGGCGTCACCCGCTCGCCTTCGCGGCGCACGGTGCCGAAGCGATGGTGCGTTTCCGGCGTGCCCTCCAAGGCGCCCATCCTTGCACCCCGATCGGTTAGCGTGGCCGGGATGAGGGTCGCACTTGTGACGGGAGCGTCGACGGGGATCGGGAAGGCGACGGCGGTTCGGCTTGCCCGTGAGCCGGGGACCGAGCTGGTCCTCGTCGCTCGCCGCGAGGGGCTGCTGCGCGAGCTGGCCGACTCGCTGCCGTGTCCGGCCACGTACCTGGCGGTCGACCTG
>JALYWY010000268.1 GCA_030852475.1 Actinomycetota bacterium
ATCCCGATCACGAAGCCGGTGGTGACGCCGATCGTCACCGCGGCGATCTTGTGGCGGCGCTGCAGCTCGAAGCCGTCGCGCTCTTCGATCGTGTGGCTGAGGATCAGCGCCCGCGCCAGGGTGATGACGCCGACCATCAGCAGGGTGCCGCCGAGCAGGGCGTAGACGATCGAGTCGAGCTCCTCTTCGCCGACCTTGCTCTGCAGGACCGAAATCGCCCAGACCCCGGCCACCGCGGCGGGGACGCTGCCGGCGGCGAGCCAGTAGGAGAGCTTCAGGTTGACGGTGCCCATTTTCAGGTGGCGCCAGCCACCCACCGTCTTCGTCACCGCCGCGTAGAAGATGTCGGTGCCGATCGCCGTCACCGGCTTGACGCCGAAGAGGAAGATGAGCAGCGGCGTCATCAGGGTGCCGCCACCCATGCCGGTCATGCCGACCATCGCTCCGATGCCGAAGCCAAACAGGACTATTGCCGGGTCCATTGGTTCTGGTTTCCGCACCGAGCTGATTTCGACTTTCCTGACCTTCTTGGTCAGGAGTGCGGAGTGCGGCAGGATACCAGGATGGAGCTCGAACTTGGGGGGGTCGCCCACTCCTACGGCGAGCTGCAGACGCTCACCTCGATCGACCTGACCGCCGCCCCCCAGACCGTCGTCGGCCTGGTTGGGCCGTCGGGCTGCGGCAAGTCGACGCTGCTGGAGCTGATCTGCGGCCTGCAGGAGCCGAGCGCCGGGACAATCGAGGTCGAGGGTCGCTCGGCGGCCGGCGAGAGGCTCGCGCGCTGCGCCTTCATGCCGCAGCGCGACCTCCTCCTCCCCTGGTACTCGGCGATCGACAACGCGGCGCTGGCGTTGCGGAACCGGGGATTGGGGAAGCAGGAGGCGCGCGCCAGGGCGGCCGCCCTGTTCGAGCGCTTCGGCCTCGCCGGCTTCGAAGCGGCGCGGCCGGACGAGCTCTCTGGCGGGATGAGGCAGCGGGTCGCCTTCCTGCGCACGCTGGTCGCCGGCAAGCCGGTGCTGGCCCTGGACGAGCCCTTCGCCGCGCTCGACGCGATTACCCGTGCCGAGATGCAGGAGTGGCTGGCCACCGCCTTGCGCTCCGATCCCCGCACCGTCGTCCTCGTCACCCACGACGTCGAGGAGGCGCTCTACCTCTGCGACCGCGTCGCGATCCTCTCCACCCGTCCAGGCCGCATCGTCGCCGAGCTGAGCCCCCCCGCGCCGCGGGCCGAGGATCGCGACGGCGCCGTCTCCGACCCCGGCTTCGTCTCTGCCCGCGAGGAGGCGCTGCGGGTGCTGCGGGAGGGATCGCGTTGAGGCGCCGGCTGCTGCCGCTGGGGTTGATCGCGCTGCTGGTCGGGCTCTGGCAGATCGCCAGCTCGACGGGGGCGATCGCCGACGCGCTCAGCCTCGAGCCCTACCTCGTCCCCTCGCCGGCGGAAATCGCCAGCTCGCTATGGGAGAACCGCAGCTTGCTCGCCGAAAACGCCTGGGTGACGCTGAAAGAGATCCTGCTCGGCATCCTCTTCGCGCTTGTCGTCGGCATCGGCTTCGCGATCCTGATGCACCGCTGGCGGGTGCTCCGGGACGCCGCCTACCCGCTGATCGTCGCCTCGCAGACGATCCCGATCGTCGTCATCGCCCCGATCCTCCTCGTCTGGTTCGGCTACGGGATCACCCCCAAGATCGTGATCGTCGCCCTGATCTGCTTCTTCCCGATCACCGTCAACGCGCTCGACGGATTGCGCTCGGTGGATCCGGAGGCGGTGAAGATGATGCGGACCCTGGACGCCTCCCGTTGGCAGCGATTCCGGCGGGTGGAAGCACCGTCGGCGCTGCCGAATCTGTTCACCGGGATCAAGATCTCGGTCGTGGTCGCGCCGATCGCCGCCGTCTTCGCCGAGTGGGCCGGATCCAACGAGGGACTGGGCCGCTCCATCCAGTCCGATCTCGCGAACTACCAGGTGGCGAACATGTTCGCGGCGGTGGTCGTCCTCTCGGTATTGGCGCTCGCGCTGATCGGCCTGGTGGCTCTCGCAGAGCGGCGCGTCGTCCGTTGGCGATAGAACTCAGGCGATGACGCGCCTCCGGATCCCCGCGGTCGCCCTCGCCGTTCTCGCCTTTGCCCTCTTCCTCGCCGCCTGCGGCGAGAAGTCCGAGGAGACCGGCGGCGAGCGCGAGAGCTTCAACCTGACGCTCGACTTCTACACCAACCCCGACCACGCCGGGATCTACATGGCGGAGAAACTCGGCTACTTCGAGGAAGCGGGGCTGGACGTCAGCATCCAGACCCCCTCGGACCCGGCCGCGCCGGTCAAGCAGGTCGCCGCCGGCCGCTCCGACCTGGCGATCTCATACGAGCCCGAGGTGGCGCTGGCGCGCGAGCAGGGCCTCGACGTCGTTGCGATCGGCGCCCTCGTCAACCAGCCGCTGACTTCGATGATCTGGCTGGGCAAATCCGGGATCAAAGGCGTCGGCGGCCTGAAAGGCAAAACGATCGCCACCGCCGGTATCCCCTACCAGGACAAATTCCTCGAGACGATCCTCGCCCGGGTCGACCTCACGCCCAGTGACGTCAAATCCGTCAACGTCGGCTTTGGCCTCCTCCCCGCCCTCGTCAGCGGCTCGGCCCAAGCGATGCTCGGCGGCTTCCGCAACGTCGAGGGCGTCGACCTGCGCGAACGGGGGCTGGGTCCCGTAGTCACCCCGGTCGACCAGCTCGGCGTCCCCACCTACGACGAGCTGGTGCTGGTCGCGCGCCCCCAGAGCCTCGAAGAGGACCCCGACAAGTTCCGCCTCTTCCTCGCCGCGCTCGAGCGTGGCACCAACGCCGCGGTGGAGCAGCCGGGCGCCGCGACCACGGCGATCACCGAAGCCAATCCCGATCTCGAACCGAAACTGACCGCGGCCGAGGTGAAAGCGACGCTGCCGCTGCTCGGCGCCCGCGTCCCGGGACAGCCGTACGGCTACATGGATCCCGACGAGTGGTCGGCCTTTGCCGCCTGGATGCGGGACAACGGCCTGATCGAGTCGCTGCCGGAAGCGAGCGAGCTGCTCGACAACGGCTACTTGCCCTCGGGCGAGATTCCCGAATAGCCGAGCGCGCCTTCGGCGATCAGGCGACTGACCTCGCGCTCCGGCATCGCGGCGTGGAAGAGGTGCCCCTGGGCGTAGTCGCACTTGAGCCGGCGCAGCTCGGACAGCTGCACCTCGCTCTCCACTCCCTCGGCGATCACCTCCAGCGAGAGCGCCCGCGCCATCCCGATGATCGCCTCGACGATCGCCGTCGCCTCCTGCTCGATCCCGAGCGCGTCGACGAAGGAACGGTCGATCTTGAGGGCGTGGAAGGGGAAGCGGTTGAGGTAGGCAAGTGAGGAGTAGCCGGTGCCGAAGTCGTCGAGGACGAGCCGGACGCCGAGCTCGTTCAGTGCCCGCAGCGAGGAGATCGCCGTCGCCGACTCGTCGACGAGGACGCTCTCGGTGATCTCCAGGCGCAGGTTGACCGGATCGAGGCCGGTGCGGGCGAGAATCTCCCCGACGACCGCCGGCAGGTCGCGGTGGGCGACCTGGCGGGCGGAGAGGTTGACGGCGACGTCGAGCGGACGCGAGTCGGGGCGCAGCTGATGCCACTCGACCGCCTGGCGGCAGGCGCGCTCCTGCACCCAGCGGCCGATCGGCTCGATCAGGCCGCTGTCCTCGGCGATCGAGACGAACTCGGCCGGGTCGAGCGTTCCCCGCTCGGGATGGCGCCAGCGCACCAGCGCCTCGAGGCCGGTGATCTCCCCCGAGCGGAGGTTGACGACTGGTTGGTAGTGCAGCGCCAGCTCGTCGCGGTCGAGCGCGTGGCGGAGCTCCCGTTCGACCTCCAGCCGCCGCATCGCCCCGGCCCGCATCTCAGCGTCGAAGAGGACGCAGCGGGCACGGCCGCCTTCCTTGGCCCGGTACATCGCCGCGTCGGCGTCGCGGATCAGCAGCTCGGCGTTGACGGCGCGCCCTTCGGTGGCATGGGAGACGGCGACGCCGATGCTGGCGCTGACGAAGTGGTCGACTCCGTCGATCGAGAAGGGCTGGGTGAAGGCGGCGGCTACGCGATCGGCGATCGCCACCGCCTCGCCTTCGTCGGCCAGGCGATCGATCAGGATCCCGAACTCGTCGCCGCCGAACCGGGCGACGACGTCGCCCGGGCGCAGGTGCGAACGCAGGCGCGGCGCTACCGCCCGCAGCAGGGCGTCGCCGGCATGGTGGCCGAGGCTGTCGTTGATCAGCTTGAAATGGTCGAGATCGAGGAAGAGGATCCCGACCGGCGAGCCGGAGATCGAGGCCTTCTTCAGCGACTCGCTGAGCGCGTCGACGAAGCTGAGGCGGTTGGGCAGGCCGGTGAGGGAGTCGTGGAGAACGCGATAGCGCAGCGCCTGGTCGGCGTTGTGGCGCTCGATCGCGTCGGCGAGGACGTTGGCCGCCGCCTGGACGAAGGGGACGTCCTTGGCGGTGAAGCGGTGCGGCTCGGTGGCGTGGACGTCGAGGATCCCGAACGGCCGGTTCTTGCCGTCGATGACGACGGCGAGGCTGCTGGCGGCGCCGAAGACGCGCAGCACCGGCGGCATCGTGTGGCGGGTCTCCTGGTCCCAATCGGAGACGATCGCGTGGGTTCCGGAGTCGAGTGCGGCGCCGGCGTGGGAGTCACGGGCGGCAGAGACCCGACGTCCCGCTCCCAGCACCTCTTCCTCCAACCCGGCGCGCAGCTCGAGCCGGCGGCCGTCGCGGCCGAGCTCCCAGATGCAGGCGCTGTGGACGCCGCCCACTTTCCCGATCAGCTCCGTCGCCGCCTCCATCAGCTCTTGCGGGTCGCCGTTCTGCAGCGCCTGCTCGCCGAGCCGGGCGACGACCGCCTGCTGGGAGAGGGCGCGGTGCAGCTCAGCCTCGGTCTCCTTGCGGGCGCTGACGTCATAGAGGACCCCGTGCCAGACGGGAACCCCGTCCTCCCCCGCTTCGAGGACCGCCTCGTCGTGCATCCAGACGATCCTGCCGTCACGGGTGTGCATGCGGTATTCGATCGGGGTCGTGTCGCGTTTCCCCAGGTGCTCGTCGGTCTCGACCGCGATCGCCCGCTGGCGATCCTCGGGGTGCAGGAGGCTCGCCCAGAGGCCGGGGTCGCGGATGAACTCCTCCGGCCGGTAGCCGAGGATCTCCTCGACCTGGGGGCTGACGTAGCGCCAGGCGCCCCGCTCCCCGAGCTCCGCCGTGTAGACGATGACCGGCAACTGCTCGATCAGCCGCTGGAAGTCGTGCCCGCCGGCGGCGAGCTGGTCGACAAAACGCTTCACCTCGTGCTCGGACCAGTTCCTGTCGGCGGGGTCGCGCATCCTCCTCGCTTATCGGCCGTCTGCAGCCGGTCTTGAGCAGTACAGAGAACGCTAAGGGGGTCTCGCCAGTCCCTCCTAAGCGGCGAGGCGCATCGGCGGGCCCTGCGAAACGAGCCGGTACAGACCCGCCAGGGTCAGGGCGCCGACCAGGCCGCGGTAGGGCTCATACGGCGCGTAGAACTCTTCGACCTC
>JALYWY010000280.1 GCA_030852475.1 Actinomycetota bacterium
GGACGAGGGTGAGGACCGCCTCGGCCGGCATCGGGACGAAGAGCGGCGCCACGGCGATCGCGAGCCCGCCGAGCCCGAAGAAGGCGATCAGGCCGATGCCGACCTTGTTCAGCTGCATCTACTCCTCGCACTCCTCGCGGATCCGGCGGGCGACGTGGGCGGTCGCCTCGCAGAGGGCGGCAAGGCCGTCGACGCCGGGGTCGTCCTCCTCGACGCTGCCGAGGACGGCGCCGTAGGCGAACTCGAAGGAGAAGTCGGCCGGCTCGGCGGTCCGCAGCCAGTCGACGAAGCTCGGCGAGAACAGCCGCCGCAGCCAGATCGGGTCCTGGTAGGGGCTGGTGGCGACCTCGAAGCGCTCGTTCAGCTTCGTGCTCTCCGTCCACAGCTTCGAGTGACGCGCCTCGAAGCCGTAGAACTCGTCGTCGCGGGTGCTGCGGCCGCGGCGGATGCAGAAGATCCGCGGCGCGAAGGCGGTAGCGGCCGGGACCTCGGTGAGGGCGGCGTGGAAGCGGAAGGTCTTGTTGCGCTTGTAGGCGAGCTGGCCGACGACGCCGCTCACTCCCTCGCCGAGCCGGCCGCGCAGCGCCGGCTGCAGCCCGTTGCCCAACGCCTCGGCCAGGAGCGGCGTCAACGGGCCGGGATCGAAGCCGGGCAGCGCCTCGAGGCCACGGACGGCGGCGAGCTCCTGGTAGGCGGCCTGGACGTCGGACACGGCGGCAGCGTATGGGCGCGGCCGGCCGCTAGGGTGCGCCCCCATGGATCGCTACGACCTCAACGGCAAGGTCGCGCTGGTGACCGGCGCCGCCCGCGGCATCGGCTTCGAGACTGCGCGGCAGATGCACCTGCGCGGCGCCTCCGTCGCGGTGCTGGACATCGACGCCAGCGAGGCGCGCGAGGCGGCGGAACGGATCGGGCCGCGGGCGATCGGCATCGGCGGCGACGTCACCGACCAGAACGCGCTGATGAACGCCGTCGCCGAGATCGTCGAGCGCTTCGGCGGGCTCGACGTCGCGGTGGCGAACGCCGGCATCGCCCAGAAGCAGTTCGCAACCGTGCGCGGGATCTCCGGCGAGGAATGGGAGCGGGTCTTCGAGGTCGACATGCTCGGCGTCTGGCGGACGGTGCGGGCGGCGCTGCCGCAGATCGTCGAGCGCCGGGGCCAGATGATCGTCGTCTCCTCCGTCTACGCCTTCGCCAACGGCTTCGGCAACAGCCCCTACGCGGTCGCCAAGGCGGGGGTCGAGTCGCTCGGCCGGGCGCTGCGGACGGAGTTGAAACCGCACGGCGCCAGCGCCAGCGTCGCCTACTTCGGCTGGGTCGACACGAAACTGGTCCAAGACGCCTTCGCCCAGGAGGACTCCAGCCGGGTGCGGGAGCTCAGTCCCGAGTGGCTGCTGAAACGGATCACTCCGGAAGAGGCCGGCGCGGGCTTGGTCCGCGGGATCGAAGAACAGGCGCCGCGGATCTTCGTCCCCAAATGGTGGCGCTACATGTCGGCCCTGCGCGGCCTGGTCAACCCGCTGCTCGACAAGCGGATGGAGGCCGAACCGAAATACGCCGAGCTGGTCCGCTACATCGACGGCAAGACCGTCGACGCCGAGAAGACCTCAGACCCGGCTTAACCGCTCGAGCAGGCAGACGACGGACTCGTAGGGCTCGCCGGTGGCGCGGGTCATCGCGATCTCGCAGGTGCGGTTGCTGGAGAGGTGGGCGTCGAAGCTGCGGCCGGCGAGCTCTTCGGCCTGGGGGCGGGTGGCCGAAGCGGTCAGCTCGGGGTGGGTGATGCCGCGATCGCCGGCGAAGGCGCAGCAGGTTGCGGAGGGGGCGACGTAGACGTCGTCGGCGAGGGCCTCGCTGAGGGCGCGGAGCGGGTGGGTCAACGCGAGCCGGCGGGTGGCGCAGGTCGGGTGAACGGTCGCGGAGCCGACTTTTTCCGTGAGCTCGAGGTTCGGCAGCAGCCGCAGCGCCCAGGCAACCGAATCGACGATCTCCAGCTTTCCCAACCGCTCCGCGCTCTCCTCGCTGAGGACCCCGTCGGCCGGATCAGCAATCGCGCCGGTGCACGAGGCGGCATCGATCACCACCGGCAACGCCCCCTCCCCGCTCCACCCCCAGAGCCGTTCGACCATCTCATTTGCCTTGTGCGAGTGCGCGGCCGCAAACCCTTTCGAGCTCCAAGGCAACCCACAACAGCTCCCGTCAACACCATCTGGCACCCAAACGGGCGACCCGGCCCGCTCCGAAACCGCCACCAACGCCTCGACCGGATTCCCATCGAAGATCCGATTCGTGCAGCTCGGGACATAAACCGCAGCGATCTGATCGGCGTCGGGGGAGGGTCTCGCCGGACCCTCCCCGCTGTTGTCCGCCGAGACCCTC
>JALYWY010000281.1 GCA_030852475.1 Actinomycetota bacterium
ACGACCAACTCGAGGAGCCCGCCGCCTTTGCTCGTCGGCTTCGGGATCTTGGGGTTCAGGCTGCCGAGTCCTCGTCGGAGTCGTCGGCTTTGGCCGACTCCTCGTCCTCGGCATCCTCAGGCGCTGATTTGTCCTCGGTCTCCCCGGCCTCGGGCGCATCCGCGTCCGTCTCCGCCGCCACCTCGTGCTCCGCTTCACCCTCCGGCTTGGGCTCGGCACCCTCGTTGTCGCCGGCGCTGTCGGCCTCGGCCTCGGCGTCGGCCGCCGGAGCCTCCTCGGCCTCGGCAGGCGCCTCGGCGCTCTTCTCGGCGCCCGCAGGCTCCTCGGACTCGACCGGCACGACCTCCTCCTGGCTGACGCCCTCGGCGTCGACCGCGGTGGACTCGGCACCGGCCGCCGCGGGAGCCGCGACGACGTCGTCGTCGATGCCCCAGCGCCGCTCGGCGACGCGCGCGGCCTTGCCGATCCGGCCCCGCAGGTAGTAGAGCTTCGCCCGGCGCACGTCCCCGCGCGCCGCGACCTCGAGTTTCTCGATCTTCGGCGAGTGCAGCGGGAACGTCCGCTCGACGCCGACGCCGAAGGACTGCTTGCGGACGGTGAAGGTCTCGCGCACGCCGGAGCCCTGGCGCCGCAGGACGACGCCCTCGAAGACCTGGGTCCGTTTGCGGTTGCCCTCGATCACCTGGAAGTGGACGCGGACACGGTCTCCAGGGGCGAATTTGGGCAGGCCCTGCTTCAGCTGGGCGCGCTCGATGCTGTCGATTACGGAGCTCATAGGAAGTTCACTGCGAGAAAAAACCGCCGGACCCAGGGTGCGGGAACCGCGCGGTCGCGGAATGGTAGCTACTCCGCGTCTTTTTCGAACTGCTCGGCGCGTTCGCGGCTGCGCTCGAGCCGCCACTGGCGCACCTTCTCGTGGTCGCCGGAGAGCAGTACCTCGGGCACTCCCCAGCCGCGGTAGTCGGGCGGGCGGGTGAAATGCGGGTACTCGGGCATGCCCTCCAGGGCGTGGCTGAAGGACTCCTCGGCGGCGGAATCCTCGTGGCCGAGGGCGCCCGGGAGCTTGCGCATGATCACGTCGGCGGTGACCATCGCCGGCAGCTCACCGCCGGCGAGGACGTAGCGGCCGATCGAGAGCTCGTCGTCGGCGAGGTGCTGGTGGACGCGGTCGTCGAAGCCCTCGTAGCGGCCGCAGAGCAGGGCGACGTGCGGCTCGGCGACCAGTTCGTCGGCGATCTCGTCGTTCAGCAGCGGCCCGGTCGGCGAGAGGAGGACGATCCGCGGCCGCGGCGCCTCGCCGTATGCGGCCCGCAGCGCCGCGTCGACGACGTCGACCCGCAGCACCATCCCGGCGCCGCCGCCGTAGGGGGAGTCGTCTACCTGGCCTGCGCTCAGGGGAGTCGTGTCGCGGTAGTTGAAGAGGCGGAACTCGTTGCCTTCACGCAGCGCGTTCTGGACCGAGCGCTGCGACTGGAACCAGTCGAAGGCCTCCGGGAAGAGGGTGAAGACGTCGAGGCGCAATTGGGCGAAGCCCGTTCAGTCGAGGATGTCGACGATCACGCGACGGTCGATCCGCACCGCGGCCGCCTTGGCGATCGTCCGGATCGCGTTGGCGATCCTGCCGCCTTTGCCGATCACCCGGCCAAGGTCGTCCTCGGCGACGGTGATCTCGTAGACGAGGTCGCCTTCCTCTTCGAGCTCCTCGACCACGACCGCCTCCGGGTCCTCGACGAGGGCCTTGACGAGAAACTCGAGGAGCTCCGTCATCCGCGTGGTCGGCTAGCTGCCGGAGGCCTTGATGCCCTTGGTCCGCAGCAGGGTCGCGACCGTCTCCGACGGCTGCGCCCCGTGCTCGAGCCAGTGGCGCGCGCGCTCCTCGTCGATGTTGATCGTCGAGGGCTCGGTCTGCGGGTTGTACTGGCCGATCGTCTCGATCGTGCGCCCGTCACGCGGGGAGCGTTTGTCGGCGACGACGATGCGCCAGATCGGGTTCTTCTTCGAACCCACTCGCCTAAGTCTGATTCGGACTGCCATAGCGGCCCGGCAGGTTAGCGCCTTCGCGCCTTCGGGCGCGGTCCGCGCTGCCCACCGCCCGCCAGCTGGGCCATCTGCTGCGGGGTCGGCATCCGCCCGTTGGCCATCGATTTCATCAGCACTTTCATCTGGTCGAACTGCTTGACCAGCTGGTTGACCTGCTGGACCTTGGTGCCTGAGCCGTTGGCGATCCGTTTGCGCCGGGAGCCGTTGATGACCCCCGGGTTGGCCCGCTCCTGGGGCGTCATCGAGAGGATGATCGCCTCGACGCGGTCGAGCTCCTTCTCGTCGACGTCGGCGTTCTTCATCTGCTTCAGGGCGCCCATCCCCGGCAGCATCCCGATGATCCCGCTCAGCGGCCCCATTTTGCGGACCTGTTTCATCTGCTTGAGGAAGTCCTCGAGCGTGAACTGGTCGCGGCGCATTTTCTCCTGCAGCGCCTCGGCTTCGTCCTCGTCGACCTGCTGCTCGGCTTTCTCGATCAGGCTGAGGACGTCGCCCATGCCGAGGATGCGCTGCGCCATCCGGTCGGGGTGGAACTTGTCGAAGTCCTCGATCTTCTCGCCGGTGGAGGCGAAGAGGATCGGCTTGCCGGTGACCGCTTTGACCGAGAGCGCGGCGCCGCCGCGGGCGTCGCCGTCGAGCTTGGTCATCACGACGCCGTCGAACTCGGCCACCTCGGCGAAGGATTCGGCGACGCCGACGGCGTCCTGGCCGGTCATCGCGTCGACGACGAGGAGGACGTCGTGGGGGCGCGTCTGCTTGCGGATCTTCGCCAGCTCGGCCATCAGGTCCTGGTCGATGTGGAGGCGGCCGGCGGTGTCGACGATCAGCACGTCGCGGCGCTCGGCGCGGGCTTCGTCGAGCGCCCAGGAGGCGATGTCGACCGGGTCGGCTTCCGTGCCCCGCTCGTATACGTGGGCGTTGGCGCGCTTGCCCATCGTCACCAGCTGCTCGACCGCGGCCGGGCGGTAGACGTCGCAGGCGGCGAGCGCCACGTCTTTGCCCTGTTTGCCGAAGAACTGGGCGAGCTTGGCGCAGGCGGTCGTCTTACCGGAGCCCTGCAGGCCCGCCATCAGGATCACGGTCGGGCCGCTGGAGGCCATCGCCAGCTCGCTGCCGGTCCCCCCCATCAGCGCCGCCAGCTCCTCGTTGACGATCTTCACCACCTGCTGGCCCGGATCGAGGCTCTCCAACACGTCCGAGCCGAGGCAGCGTTCTTTCAGCGTCTTCGTGAAGCTTTTGACGACTTTGAAGTTGACGTCGGCCTCGAGCAGGGCGAGACGGATCTCGCGCATCGCCGAGTCGACGTCGGCCTCGGTCAGCTTGCCGCGCGAGCGGACCTCGGAGAGGGTCGACTGCAGGCGTTCGGAGAGCTGGTCGAACATGTCCGAGCAGCTTAGAGCAGGTCCTGTGAGGGACTACTCGGTCAGCAGCGCTTTGGCGTAGTCGCCGGGGTCGAACGGGCGCAGGTCCTCGAGGGTCTCGCCGACGCCGATCAGCTTCACCGGGATCTCCAGTTCGGAGGCGATCGCCAGGGCGATGCCGCCCTTGGCGGTGCCGTCGAGCTTGGTCAGGACGACGCCGTCGACGTCGACCGCTTCGGAGAAGACCTTCGCCTGGCGCAGCCCGTTTTGGCCGGTGGTGGCGTCGATCGAGATCAGGGTCTCGTGCGGGCCCTCGGGGATCTGCTTCTGGATCACCCGGCGGACCTTCGCCAGCTCGTCCATCAGGTTGGCCTGGGTGTGGAGGCGGCCGGCGGTGTCGATGATGACCACGTCGGCGCCGCGGGCGCGGGCGGCGTTGATCGCGTCGTAGGCGACGGCGCCGGGGTCGGCGCCCTCTTCGCCGCGGACGAGCTCGGAGCCGGCGCGCTCGGCCCTGGTTTCGAGCTGCTCGGCGGCGGCGGCGCGGTAGGTGTCGGCAGCGGCCATGACGACGCCGAGGCCCATCTCCTTGCTCAGGTGCCAGGCGATCTTGCCGATCGTCGTCGTCTTGCCGGTGCCGTTGACGCCGACCATCATCAGGATCGCCGGCTCGGCGCTGAGATCGATCGGGGCGCGGCCGGTGGAGGCGACCTCGGCGAGGATCTCGATCAGCCGGTCGCGGACGGCGACGCCGTCGGCCGGCACCGCCCCGGACTCGACCTCGTGCTCGAGCCGCTCGACCACCGCCGCGGTGGTCGGCGCGCCGACGTCGGCGAGGATCAGCGCCTCCTCCAGCAGCTCCCAGGTCTCGTCGTCGATCCGGTCGAAGAGGCTCGCCCCGATCTCCTCGGTCAGCGCCTGACGGCTTTTCGAGAGGCTCTCGCGGAGGCGTTTGAAGACGCCACGCCGCTGCTCGGGCGCTTCTTCCTCCGCGGTGGCGACCGCAGCCGCGCTGCGGGCTCCCAGATCAACGATCTCCTGCCAACTCGTAGCCATCTCCTGAGAGGCTATCTACGCCACGCAACCGACAAAGGAGAACCGATGTACCGACGTACCCTCGTCCCCCTGCTGAGCCTGCTCGCCTGCCTCGTCCTCGCCGCCCCGGCCTCCGGCGCGATCACCGGCAACTACAGCGGCGAAACCAGCCAGGACCTCGGCGCCCTCGACGAGCCCTACAAGACCGACATCGTGTTCAGCATCTTGAACGGGCGGATCGTCGGGATCGTCGCCGAACTACGCCTCGAATGCGGTCCGAGCGAAATCACCGACGCGCGCGTCCTCAAGTCCTACTCGAGCAGCAGGGGACCGAAAGTCGCCGGCGGCTTCGCGTTCAGGGTCCAGGGAGTCCTGATCGAAGGGGCGATCGGCAAAAAAGCCGGCTCGGGCGGCATCTCGGCCACCAAGGGCGGCTGCAGCGGCAAAGGCACCTGGAACGTGAAGAAGCGGAAGGTCTAGGTACTCAGGCGACCGCGGAGAGGGCGCTGCCACCGGTGCCCTCTTCGCTCTCGTCGTCCTCGCCCACTTCGCGGGGCAAGCGACGGGAGACGACCTTGGTGACGCCGTCGCCGCCCATGCTGACGCCGTAGAGGACGTCGGCGGCGTCCATCGTCCGTTTCTGGTGGGTGACGATGACGAACTGGGCGCGATCGGAGAAGCGCCGGATCAGCTGCAGGAAGCGGTCGATGTTGGCGTCGTCGAGAGCGGCCTCGACCTCGTCGAGGATGTAGAAGGGGCAGGGCCGGGCGAGGAAGACGGCGAAGACGAAGGCCAGGGCGACCAGCGACTTCTCGCCGCCTGAGAGCAACTGCAGTTTGCGGGTCGACTTGCCGGCCGGGGTGACCTCGATCTCGACCCCGAGCTCCTCGCGCTCTTCTTCCTCCTCCTCGGGCTCCGGCTCGGCGTCGGTCGGGGCCTCCTGCTCGCCGGCCGGCCGCTCGTCGTCGCGCACCGGCCGCAGGCTGACCCGGCGCAAGCGCCCGCGGCCGCCGGGGAAGAGGTGCTCGACCATCTCCTCGAAGTTCTTGGCGGTCGCCTCGAAGGTCTCCTCGAAGGCGCGCTCGATCTCGGCGTCGATGTCGCGGATCAGCGACTCCAGCTCCCGCATCGAGCGCTCGATGTCCTCGCGCTGCGCCTGCAGTGCCTCGACGTGCTCGCGCGCCTCCTCGTACTCCTGCTCGGCCAGCGGGTTGACCGGGCCGATCTGCGCCCGGCGGCGCTCGAGGCGCTCGAGCTTGCGGTCGATCTCCGCCCGCGCCTCGTCGGTCAGCGCCTCCTCGGCGGGCGGGATCTCCTCGCCGAGCCGCTCAGCGATCGAGGCCAGCTCGCGCTCGGCCTCGGCCCGGCGGTCGCCGAGGTGGGCCGCCTCGACCTCGGCCCGGGTCAGCTCGTCGGAGGTCTCCTTCATCTGCGCCTGCAGCTCGAACTCCTGCTGCGAGCAGGCGCGCAGTTCCTCGGCGATCTCGTCGCCGTCGTCCTTGCCCCCGACCACCTTGCGCTCGATCTCCTCGACCCGGGCCCGGATCGCCGCGCCTACCGCTTCGGCGGCCTTCAGCGCGCTCCGCACGTCGTCGAGCAGTTCCTCTCCTGCGGCCAGCCGCGCCCTCATCTTCTCCCGGTGGCGCTCGCCGAGCAGGCCCTCGGCGCGTTTCGCGTGACGGGAGGCCCGCTCGGCGCCGTCGCGAACGTGACCCAGCGCCGTCTCGCGAACCTGCTCGGCGGCGTCGGCGGAGCGGGCGACGGCAAGGCCCTCGGAGGCGGTCCGCAGCCCCGCGTCGATCTCCCCCAGCTCCTCTTCGAGCTTGCGCGCCCGGTCGCCGGGGGACGAGCCGGGGCCGACGTCGAGCGTCAGCGGCCCCATCTCGGTGCGCAGGGTCTCCAGCCCGGCCTCCAGCTCGGCCTCGCGGCTGGAGAGGTTGGCGACCCGCACCGCGACGCGCTCCTGATCGCTGCGCAGCTTGGTCAAAAGCCCCCAGGCCTGGGTCCGCTGCCGGTCGCGGTCGGCGAAGCGCTCCTCGGCGGCGGAGCGCCGCTTCGAGACTTCGGTCAGCTGTTCCTCGAGCTTCTCGCGCACCCCGCGCGCCTTCGCCGCCGCCTTTTCGGCCGCGGCGGCGCGGTCGGCGCCGAACCGCAGCTCCTCGGAGACGATCTGCGCCCGCAGCCCCAGCTCCTCGCGCTCGATCCGCGCCCCCAGCTCGGCCGCCTGGGCCTGGCGCTTCAGCGGCCGCAGCCGCGCCCGCGCCTCGCGCTCGACGTCGAGGGCGCGGTCGAGGTTGTCGCGGGCGGAGCGCAGCTTCAGCTCGGCCCGGCGGCGCCGTTTGCGGTGCTTGCCGAGGCCGGCCGCCTCCTCGATCAGCAGGCGCCGCTCCTTCGGCTTCGAGTGGACGATCGTCTCGACCCGGCCCTGGCTGATCACCGAGTGCATCTCGCGGCCGAGGTTGGTGTCGGAGAGAACGTCGCTGACGTCGGCGAGGCGGGCGCGAGCGCCGTTCAGACGGTAGCCGCTGTCACCGGAGCGGTCGAGCCGGCGCTCGACGGCGATCTCAGAGAACTCGCTGGCGGCGCGCCCGTCGGAGTTGTCGATCACGACCTCGACCTCGGCGGCACGGCGCTGTCCGACCCCCTTGCCGCCGGCGGAGATCACGTCCTGCATCGAGGCGCCGCGGATCGCGCCCGGGCTCTGCTCCCCCAGCGCCCAGAGGACGGCGTCGGTGATGTTGCTCTTGCCGGACCCGTTGGGGCCGACGATCACGCTCACCCCGGGCGAGAACTCGAGGGTCGTCCGCTCCGGGAAGGACTTGAAGC
>JALYWY010000286.1 GCA_030852475.1 Actinomycetota bacterium
GCTCGAGTCGTTGCGACCGCGGCGGCTGCTGCTGCCCGCGGGAGCGGCCGCCCTGCTGGCGATCGTGGTCGCGACGGCCGTGGTCAGCACCAACCAGAACGAGGACGACGGCATGCCGGCCGAGAGCATCGCCCTGCTCGACCAAAAGCCCCAGCCGGAGCGCGGCGCGGGAGCCCCCCAAGCCACCCCGCCGGCCGCGGGAGAAGCCGCCGCCGCGGAAGACAGCGCCGGCCCGGAGGAATCGGCCGGCGTCCAGTACGAAGCCGATGTTCCCACAACTGCCTCCGCCGAGAGCGAAGCCAACAGCGGGACGCAGGCCTACGGAGCCGCCGCCTCTCCGCCCCCCAGCGCGAAGCCCCGCAACCGCGCCGTCGAACGCTCCGCCGAGCTCGTGCTCGGGGCCGCCCCCGGCGACGTCGGCGAGGACACCTCGAAGGTCTTCGAAGCCGTCCACGCCCACGACGGCATCGTCATGCGCTCCTCCAGCCGCGAGGGCAAGGCGGGCGGGGCGCGGTTCGAGCTGCTGATCCCGAGCGACAAGCTCGGCGACGCCCTCGCCGCCCTCTCGGCGATCGACGAGGTGCTCTCGCGCCACGAGGCGACCACCGACATCACCGCCCCGACCGTCACCACCGGCGAGCTCCTGCGCGACTCGAAGGCGCGAATCGACAGCCTCCTCGCCCAGCTCGAAGAGGCGGAAACCGAATCCGAGCGCGAAGTCGTCGAAGCCGAGCTGCGTCAGGAGCGACGCCATCGAGCCCGCCTGCGGGCGAGCCTGCAGAACCTGCAGCGCCGCGCCGATCTCTCCCGGGTCCTGGTCCGGATCGAGACCGGCGTCAAGGACACTCCCAGCGAGGGAGGCAGCTGGGGCGTCACCGACGCGCTCGACGACGCCGGCAAGATCCTCGCCGTCGCCGCCGCGGTCACCGTCGTCGCCCTGGCGATCCTCGGGCCGATCGCCCTGATCGTCCTCCTCGCCTGGCTCACCCACCGCGCCTGGGTCCGCCGCGAGCGCCGCCGCGTCCTCAGCTGAGGGTTAGGCTCCTCCGATGGAGGAGCGACGGCGCGGACCGGCGGAGATGCCCAACTTCGGCACGCCCTCGACGCCCCGCCCCGCCGCCTCGATCGTGCTGCTGCGGCGCGGCGGCAAGCACTCCCAGCGCGCGCTCGAGGTGCTGCTGCTGAAGCGAAGCGAGGAGGCGCGGTTCATGCCCGGCGTCTGGGTCTTCCCCGGCGGCTCGCTCGACGAGGCCGACGGCGCCGACGAAGCCGGCCTGCGCGCCTGCGCCCTGCGCGAGCTCGCCGAGGAGGCCGGGATCGAGCTCGAAGCCGACGAGGAGCTCGTCCCCTTCACCCGCTGGATCACCCCGGAGCTGATCGCGACCCGTTTCGACGCCTGGTTCTTCCTCGCCCTCGCCCCCGCCCACACGCCGCCGCAGCCGGACGGCGTGGAGACCACCGAGGCCCGCTGGTTCCAGCCCGCCGCCGCCCTCGAGGCGCAGGAAGCGGGCGAGATCGTCCTCTCCTTCCCGACCCGGCGGCAGCTGGGCTGGCTCGCCGAGTACCGCACCTCCGACGAGGCGATGGCCGCCTACCGCGAGCGCACCGTCGAGCCGATCCTCCCCAAGGTCGTCGAGGACGGCCCCGAACCGCGCGTCGTCCTCCCCGGCGAGCCCGGCTATCCCGACTGAGGCTGCGCGTCCGGGAACCGCTCCAGGCCCGCGTGCCAAGGACCGGGCGGGTAGGTGTGGATGCCGCTCTCTTCCATCTCCACCTGCAACCGCTTGAACAGCTGTCCGGCGTTCTTCAGGGCCGTCTTCAGCTCCCCCTCGCTGCGCTCGCGCAGGCGCCAGAGGAACCAGAGCTGGCGGTCGTTGACGCCGAAGTCGATCTCACCCTCCATCGCCGTCACCCAGCCGAGAAAACCGGGCCCGAACAGCTCCCGCAACGCCACCGGGTCGTACTCGCTCGGCACCGTGGTGATGAAGCGCCGGTTGAAGTCGATCGACTCGAACTCGACCTTGCGCTGGAAGCGCTGCGTCACCACCTCGTGCCCCTCGACCGACTCGACGTTGAAGGCCGGCACCACCCGCGCCAGGTCCGGCATGTGGGCCTTGGCGAGGACCGCGGTCGGCAGCACCGCCTTGCTGAAGAAGCCGCCGACCTCCTTTTCGTCGGCGTCGCAGGATGAGCCCCAGAAGCCTTCGCTCAGCTGCCCGGTGAGCCGGTTGACGCCGCCGACGCAGAGCGCCACCGGCCCGTCTTTGGGGTTGATCCCGCCCACCGGCTCGTAGGTGAGCCCGTTGCGCTCGCCGTAGCCGCGCACGATCTCGGCCCACTCCTGCGCTTCCTGCCTACCGCCCATCGCGCGATCCTACGGCGTTAGGATGCCGACAACCCCGGTCCGACCACAGGAGCCTTCATGACCATCGTCATCATCGTCGTCGTCGCGATCCTCATCCTCGCGGTCCTCTACTACATCGCGAAGCGCAACTCGATCATCGCCGCGCGGAACCGGGTGGATGAGTCCTGGAGCGGGATCGACGTCCAACTCAAACGCCGTCACGACCTCGTTCCCAACCTGGTCGAGACGGTCAAAGGCTACGCCGAGCACGAGAGCGCCACCTTCGAGAAAGCGACGAAAGCGCGCGCCGAAGCGATGCAGGCGTCGAGCGTCGGCGAAACCGCCAAAGCCGAGTCGCAGCTGACCGGCGCCCTGACCGAACTGCGCGCCGTCGCCGAGAACTACCCGACCCTGCGGGCGACCGAGAACTTCCAGCAGCTGAGCCGCAACCTCTCCGAGCTCGAGGACGAGATCCAGGCCTCGCGGCGGATCTACAACTCCAACGTCCAGTCCTACAACACGGACATCCAGCAGTTCCCGGGCTCGATCATCGCGAACCAGGGCGGCTTCACCGCGCGCGAGTTCTTCGAGATCGAAGACGCCAGCGAGCGCAACGCGCCGCAGGTCAGCTTCGGCAAATAACCGGCCAGCCAGCCAGGCTCCCTAACATCCAGCTAGATGACTACCGAGACCCAAGACGCCACCCTCTGGATCTGCGACAGCTGCGGGTTCATCTATGACCCGGAGATCGGCGATCCCGACGGCGGCATCCCTCCGGGTACGGCCTTCGAGGACATCCCGAAAGACTCGTTCTGCCCGGTCTGCGGCGCCCGCACGACCGACTTCCGCCCGCTCGAGCCGGGTGAGGCTTAGGCCCAGCGGAGTAGGCTTGGCTGGCTGATGAGCCAGTACGACTACGACTGGATCGTTGTGGGCTCCGGGTTCGGAGGCTCGGTC
>JALYWY010000293.1 GCA_030852475.1 Actinomycetota bacterium
GTCCCTGCGGGAGCAACAGATGGGGAGGCTCCCGCAGGGACACCCCCATCGCCTCCAACTGGCGCTGCAGGGACAGGGCCAAAGGGTCGGGCCGTCCGATTGCTCCGGCGAGACGGGAGCGCAGGCCGCCCCAGGTCGAGCGCGCTGCGAGCTTGCCGGCGCGATCGCGGATCGCGACCGTCTCGCGGTGGCTGCGGTCGGTGGCGCAGGAGATGCGGGCTCGGCCGCGGCTCAACTCCAGCTCCAGCTCGGCGCGTTCGGGTTCGACCTGCGCGCGGCGGACGGCGATCGGGGTGGCGCCGCTGAGGTGGCAGGCAAGGTCGATCAGGTGGATGCCGGCGTCGAGCAGGGCTTCGTCGCGGGCCTGGTGGGCGCCCCAGGCGTCGCGGCGGAAGCGCAGCTCCAGGTCCAGCTCCAGCCAGCCCTCGGCGGGGATCGAGTCGCGCAGCTCGGCGCCCTGCAGGAAGCGGCGGTTGAAGGCGAGCAGGGGTTCCGGGTCCAGGGCGGCCAGGCGCTGCGCCGTGGCGAGGTCCGGCGCCGGCGGCTTCTCGACCAGGGAGCGGACGCCGGCCGCGGCAGCCTCCTCGGCCAGGGGCAGGTGGTGCTCGAGCGGCGCCGCGACTACGAGCAGATCGACCGGCTCCGCCGTCAGCAGCGAGGCGAGGTCGGCGTGGCCGGTTGCTTCGTCGCCGCTCTCCCGCCACAGGCCGAGGCAGTGTTCGCGGCGCTCGGCGTCGGGATCGGCGAAGGCGGCGATCGTCACTCCCTCGGCCTCCAGCGCCGCCGGAACGTAGCCGCGCTCGGTGATCCGGCCGCAGCCGGCGATTCCCAGCCGCATCAGTGCCGTCCCTCGATCGCCTGCTGGGCGGCGGCGGCCGGCACCGAGGCGGCGGCCGCGAGCTGGTGCAGCTGGTGCAATCCGATGCCGGCGAACAGCAGTCGCGGCCCGCCGCGGCGAGCGAGCAGCGCGTAGAGGTCGCGGTCGAGGACGAGGCCGGCCAGCAACGCCGCCGCCGCGAGCCGGGGCCGCCGCGCCAGTAGGGCGCCGAGCAGCGCGACGCTGGAGAGGGCGCTCGCGCGCCGTCGCCAGCTGAGGTTGAGGACGGTGCTGTCGTCCCCGTCGCGCATTAGCAGCCGCGCCCAGGGCAGGCCGCGCCGGAGGAAGTCGGTGCGGAGCATGCTCAGCGGCGTCCAGGCCTTGAGGTGCCGTCCGCGGATACCCGGGTCGAGCAGGATCCTGCCGCCGCGCCGCCGCAGTCGCATTCCCAGCTCGATGTCCTCGACACTCGGCTCGGGAAAGTTGTCGGCGTCGAAGCCGCCCGCGTCGTCGAACGCCTTCCGCCGCACCGCCCCGAGCCCTGCCCAGAAGGTCTCCGCCTCGCCGGCGTTGCTCCTGTGGACGTGGTGGTGGAGGAGGTTGCGGTAGCGCGAGGTGAGGCCGGGGTGCGCCGGGTCGTCGTCGTAGGCGCCGAAGACGGCGACCAGGTCGGGGTCGCGGGAGAAGTGGCGCGCGATCGCCTCCAGCGCGTCCGGGTGCACCTCGACGTCGGAGTCGACGAAGACGAGCACCTCGGCCTCGCAGTCGTCCGCGGCGAGGTTGCGCGCCCGGGCCGGGCCGGCGCCCGGCGGGTCCTCCTGCACGATCGTCTCGTCGGGCGTCCGCACCCCCGCCCGCAGCGCGCTCAGGCAGCGCTCCAGGGTGGCGGGGCGATCGGTGGCCGGGACGATGGCGGCAAGGGTGATGGCGGAGCCGTTTGGGTGGCTCGGCTCCGGGGACGAGGCCGACATTAGGGACACCTAATAGCATCTCCCGCCCCGATGACGGTTGCCGCCCCCCGCCAGGAGTCCCTGCCCGTCGCCGTGCTCGGAGCCGGGCCCGCCGGCCTCACCGCCGCCTACCGCCTGGTCCAGCGCGGCCTTCCGGTCGTCGTCTTCGAGGCCGACGGGGAAGTCGGCGGGATCGCCCGCACGGTGGTCCGCGACGGCTACCGCTTCGACCTCGGCGGCCACCGCTTCTTCACCAAGAGCGCCGAGGTGGAAGAGCTCTGGGAGGAGCTGCTCGGGCCGGAGCTGCTCGTCCGCCCGCGGCTCTCCCGCATCTACTGGCGCGGCCGCTTCATCGAGTATCCGCTGCGCCCCGCCGACGTCTTCGCCAAGGTCGGGCCGCTGGAGCTGACCCGCAGCCTCGGCTCCTACGCCCGCGCCCGGCTGCGGCGGGGCAGCGAGGCGGAGACCTACGAGGAGTGGGTCAGCTCCCGCTTCGGCCAGCGCCTCTTCGAGCTTTTCTTCAAGACCTACACCGAAAAGGTCTGGGGGGTGGGGACCGACGAGCTGCGGGCCGAGTGGGCCGCGCAACGGATCTCCGACCTCTCGATCTGGTCGGCGCTGCGGGCGGCGCTGCCGGGCGGCGGGGGTGACACCCCGAAGAGCCTGATCGAGGAGTTCCGCTACCCGCGCCTGGGGCCGGGCCAGATGTGGGAGGAGATGGCGCGCCGGGTCGAGCGGGGTGGCGGCGAGATCCGCCTCGGGGCGCCGGTCGAAGGGCTCGAGCACGAGGACGGTCGCGTCACCGCCGTGCGCGCCGGGGGCGAGCGGGTCGAGGTCGCGGCGGCGATCTCCTCGATCCCGCTGCGGACCACGGTCGGGGTCGCCGAGCCGGCGCCCCCGCGCGAGGTGACGGCCGCCGCCGCCGGCCTGCGCTACCGGGACTTCCTCACCGTGGCCCTGCCGGTCGAGGGGGAACCGCCCTTTCCCGACAACTGGGTCTACGTCCACGACCCGCGCGCCCGCGTCGGCCGGATCCAGAACTTCCGCGCCTGGAGCCCCTGGATGACGCCGGACCCGCGCCGCTCCTGTCTCGGGCTCGAGTACTTCTGCTTCGAAGGCGACGATCTCTGGTCCAGCCGCGACGAGGACCTGGTCGCGCTGGGCCGCCGCGAGGTGG
Organism: Actinomycetota bacterium; assembly: GCA_030852475.1. Classification (GTDB taxonomy): domain Bacteria; phylum Actinomycetota; class Thermoleophilia; order Solirubrobacterales; family 70-9; genus VAYN01. Next base: position 2,945 of record JALYWY010000293.1, read on the forward strand.
CGGCGCTGGGCCTGGTCGAGGCGGACCGGGTCGTCGGCGGCCACGTCGTCCGCGTCCCCAAGGCCTACCCGGTCTACGACGCCGACTACGCCGGGCGGGTGGAGCGGATCCGCGGCTGGCTCGGCGGCTTCTCCAACCTGCAGCAGGTCGGCCGCAACGGCCTCCACAGGTACAACAACTCCGATCACTCGATGCTGACCGCGATGCGCGCGGTCGAGAACCTCTGCGACGGCGCCGGCCACGACGTCTGGGCGGTCAACGCCGACAGCGTGTACCACGAGCGCGAAGAGCCGGAAGAGCAGCCCTACCGGGCGGCGCCGGAGACGCCGGCGATGGGGCGCCCGCTGGCCGAGGTCAGCGAGTAGGGCAGGGGAAGCGGGTCGCGCGCCAGCGGCCCACCGAGGCGATGACTTTCCCGCCGGGAAGGGGCTTGGCCGAGAGCGCGACGCCGTAGCGCGGTTTGCGGCGGATCGGGACCGAGGCGATCGGCTCGTCCAGCTTCCAGGCGAGCGCGGTCTGCTCGCGGATGCGGGTCATGCGGACGTGGCCCTGGCAGGCGAGAAGCTTGGCCTTGCCGGTCTCGTCGACGAGCTCGAAGAGCTGGTCGAGGGAGCGCTTCTGCCGTTCGACCACCTCCACGTCCCCCGGGATCTGCGCCGCGCGCCAGCCGAATCCGGCCACGGCGAGAACCACCGCCGCCACTACGAGGCTCTGCAACGCCCGATCCGAGGGTGTGGTTGAGCTT
>JALYWY010000305.1 GCA_030852475.1 Actinomycetota bacterium
TAGGTCAGCTGTTCGCCCGGTTTGGCGCTGGGCGCGGATACGGTCTTTTCGAGCGCGAGGTCGGAAACCGCTTCGACCGGCGTCGTAGCCGTCGATTCGTCGTTTTTCGGTTCCGGGTCCGGATTGAGGGCACCGCTGACTTTGGCCGTGTTCTCGATCGCCCCGCTCGTGGCGAGGACTTCGGTGACCAGCGTGACCGTGTTCGATTTCCCTTTTTCCTGCATGCCGATTTCGCAGCTGATTTTCGGCAATGCCGAGGTGTCGCAGGCGCCGTTGTCGGAGACGTAGGCGAGGCCAGCGGGAAGCGTGTCGGTAACGGTCACGAGCTCGGTCGTCGGGCCTTTGTTTTCGGCCGTCAGGAAGTAGGTCAGCTGATCGCCGGGTTTGACCGAGGTCGCCGGCGTCGTCTTGGTGATCGCCAGGTCGGAGAGCGGTTCGACTTCGACCGTCGCCGAGTCTTCGTTGTCATTCGGTTCGAGGTCGGGAGTCGCGCCTTCGACTTTGGCCGTGTTTTTCACCACCGCTCCGGTCGTGCTCGACGGCACTTCGGCGACGATCTGGATCGCCTCGGAGGCGCCGGCGATCATCGTGCCGAGGTTGCATTCGATTTTCGGCAGCGCCGAGGTGTCGCAGCCGGCGTCGTCGGAGACGTATTCCAGACCGGCCGGGAGCTGATCGGTGACGACCGTCGAGGCGGAGGTCCCCGGGCCTTTGTTTTCGACCGCGAGCGTGTAGGTCACCTGGCTGGGGACGGTCGTGACCAGCTCGGGGCTCGCCGTCTTCTCGATCGTCAGATCGGCAAGCTGTTCGGAGAGCAGCGAGGCTTTGGCGCGGTCCTGCAGCGGGATGTCGAGCGTCGCGGCTTTGTAGTCCGCCACGGCTTCGTTGTCGATTTCGCCACCGGGGAAGGAGAGGTCGATTTCGGCCTGGAAGCGCACCGTCGTGGTCTCTCCGGAGGCGAGAGTCCCGCCGGCGGTGCCGTTGGCGCCGGTCCCGACCCGGAAGCGGACTTCATCGGCCCCCGCGTCGTACTCGCCGACGTCGTCGCCGACCGTGTCGGTTGGCGTGGCCGGCGAGCCCGGACCGGCGCTAACGGCCAGGGAGCCCGGTACGTAATTGAGACCGGCGGGGATCGCGTCGCCCAGGACGAAGGAACTGGCGGCGTCAGCGGGTTCGGCCGGCGTGCTCGCCTGGTTCTGGGCGGTGATCTCGTATTCGAGGACGTCACCGGGGTGCGCGAACGGCGCGCCGGGGTCGGTGACGTTCTCGACGCTCTTGCTCAGCGTCACTTTCGGCGTGAAGAGCTCGGTGGCCATCGTGACGGCGCCGGTCGCGTAGCCGTCGCCAGCGGTTTTGAGCCGCAGCGTCGCTTCCGTCGTGCTGTTTTTCAGCGCGTTGGTGGTTTTGATCAGCTTCCCGTCGAAGCCGTAGTTGTTGGAGTAATTCGGGGTGCGGTCTCCGAAGTCGGTGCCTTCACGGCTGATCCTGCTGTTGAAGAAGTTGTTCGTCGGGTTGAGCGCGTCTCCGAGCGGCACCTCGACTCCGTCCTGGACGAAATTGGCGCTGTCGCCGATCGCGGTCCCGTCGCCCTCGTAAGCGACTATCCCCATCGTCGAGTTGACCGCCGCCGGAGCCGGCGGCGTGCGGAATCCTTTGAGTGAGATGTTGGTCGGGCTGCCGGTGGAGAGCTGTCGCTTGAGCCCGTCGTAGACGACGAGGTTGCGCCAGGGCTGCGAGGGATCGGAGTAGGCGACGACGAGCGCCCAGCCGCCCCAGGTCCCGTCATTGGTGATCCGTTCCGCCTCGACCCGGACGCCACCGACCATGTACTCCCCGGGGCCGGCGGCGCTGACCAGACTCGTCACGTCGGCGAACCCCTGCCAGGTCGTGTTGCCGTTGTCTCCGAAGTTGATTTCGTCGACCACCGAGGCGCTGATCGGCTGATACCCGGCGTCGCCCGGGACCGCGAGTTTGACTTCGCCGAATTCGGCGGGGGTCACGTTGAATGCAGACCCCGAGGGTTCAGACCCCGCGGGTTTCAGTTCCGGTCGCCCGCCCCAGTAGAGACCGGCGAACAGCACCTCGGCCCCGGCCGGCAGGTTCAGCATCGCTTTGGCGGAGCTTTTCGTCGTCGGGTCGCCATCGACGTCGTTGAACTGCATCTGGATCGCGCCGTTGTTGAGGTTGGGCGCGGTGCGGTCTCGGCGCTGCAGGCAGTTGCTGACGACGGTCGAGCAGGTGGTCAGTGAGTTGGCCGCCATCGTGATGTTGCCGCGCTGATTGGCGAAGAAGCGCTGGTCGAGTTCCCGCTCGGCCTGCGCCGAAGATGCGAGGGCGAAGAGCGCACAGGTCGCCAGCGCGGCGGCAGCCAGCAAGCGACGGACGGGGCGAAAGCGGTTCGACACGGAGGGGTCTCCCTGGTAGTGGCCAAAGTCGTGAACGGGCGAGCCCCGGATGAACCGAAAGCCTTTTCGCCGGTTCAGGTATCGGCAGCAGGACGCCGAGCTTGAGGTTTACGGCGAAGTTTTTTGAGCGAAGTTTTCTATGTAAAGGGGGCCTGGGAGGCCGACGCGTCAGCGTCCGCCCTTCGCCGCCCCCACCCGCTGCTCGACGTTGCGGAGCACCAGACGAAACGCGATGCCGAAGCCGATCCCGAACGCCGGGTCGACGAGCCTGCCGACGGCGGGCGCCCGGACACCGAACCTCGTCGCCCAGGTGACCTTGGTGCCCGCAGGGGTCTCGACGAAGTCGACCCGCCCGAACTCGTGGTCGGCCGAGGGCCGGGAGCGGGTGATGCGGTACTCCATCCGGTGGGGGCGGTCGAAGCCGACGATCTCCTCTTCCAGCCAGATCGCGCCGCAGTCGAGCTGGCGGACCGCGCCGAGCCCGTTCTTCTCGGTGTCCCCGTGCCTGGTCACCTTGCAGGAGCGAACACCGGGGACCTGAGCGAGCTTCTCGTGGTCGGTGTAAGCCTCGAAGACCTGGTCGATCGGAGCGGGGATCGTCCTAGTAACGGTGAGGGTATGCATGGGCGACCGCCATACTATGTATGTCTTCATAGAGACATGCCACGCCAATCGGACGCAAGAGACCGCATGATCCGAAGCGCCGCGACGCTCTTTCGCGAGCGCGGGGTCGAGGGCACCGCCTTCGCGGACGTGCTCGAGCACTCCTCCACTCCGCGCGGGTCCGTTTACCACCACTTCCCCGGTGGCAAGCAGCAGCTCGCCGAGGAGGCGACGCGATGGGCGGGCGAGCTGATGGCCGCCGGGATCGCCGCCTCGCTGCAGGAC
>JALYWY010000306.1 GCA_030852475.1 Actinomycetota bacterium
GCGACATCGTCCGCGAAAACCTCTCGAAGGGCCTCGGCTTCTCCAAAGAGGACCGCGACACCAACGTGCGGCGGATCGCCTTCGTCGCCGACCTGCTCAGCCGCAACGGCGTGCCGGTGATCACCGCCGCGATCTCCCCCTACAAGGAGATCCGCGACGAGGCCCGCCAGCTGATGGGCGACCGCTTCATCGAGGTCTTCGTCGAGGCGTCGGTCGACACCTGCGCCGAGCGTGACGTCAAGGGCCTCTACGCGAAAGCCTTCGCCGGCGAGATCAAGGAATTCACCGGCGTCTCCGACCCCTACGAGCCGCCGGAGAACCCGGAGTTCGTCTGCCACACCGAAAGCGAGACCCCGGAGGAGTCGGCCGAGAAGCTGCTGGCCTACCTCGAGCAGCGGGGGCTGATCCCGGCCAAAGAGGCCGCGGCCGCTTAACTCGAAGCGTTGGGAGGGCCCGGGAGTCCCTCTCCAGACACCGCTCGCCAATGGCTCGCGGTTGAGTGTCTGGAGAGGGACTCCCGGGCCCTCTTTATTGCGTTGAGGTGATTGCCTCGGCTAATAGGCGGATGCCGCGGGAGATGGTGGGCTCTGGGAGGGAGGCGAAGCCTAGGACCAGGGTTGGGGGTCGCTGGGCGGCGTAGCTGTGGAGGGCTAGGCCCTCGACGCCGACTCCGCGCTCGGCGGCGGCGGCGATGACGGCTGCCTCCTCGGTGCCGGGGGGCAGGGCCAGCGTCTCGTAGAGGCCGGCGGCGGCTTCGCCCAGCTGGGCGCCCGGCAGCCACTCGGCCACCGCCCGCGCCAGCGCCTCGCGTCGCCTCTCGTAGAGGAGGCGCGTCCGGCGCAGGTGACGGTCGAGCTCGCCGCGCTCGATGAAGTCGCCCAGGGCGAGCTGGCTCACCACCTCGCAGCCGCCGTCCTCGACCGCCTTCACCTGGATCAGCGACCAGGCCAGCCACGAGGGCATCTGCATCCAGGCCAGGCGCAAGCCGGGCATCAGGCGCTTGCTGGCCGAGCCGACGTAGACCACCCGCTCGGGAGCGAGGCCCTGCAGCGCGCCGATGGCGGTGCGGTCGTAGCGGTACTCGGAGTCGTAGTCGTCCTCGACGATCAGCCGCTCCCCGCGCTCGGCCCAGTCGACCAGCGCCGCCCGGCGCTCGCTGCTCAGCGCGCAGCCGGTCGGGAACTGATGGGCGGGGGTGACGAGGACCACGTCCACGTCCGCTTCCTCCAGAAGGTCCACCCTCAGGCCCTCCTCGTCGACCGGGATCGGGCGCACTTCGAGGCCCGCCTGTTCGACGATCAGCCGGTGCTGGTGCCAGCCCGGGTCCTCGAGCGCCATCCGCTCCGCTCCGCGTTCCTGCAGCCACCGGCAGAGCAGCGAGAAGGCCTGCGAGAAGCCGCTGCAGATCAGCAGCCGTTCGGGATCGGCCGCGACCCCCCGCACCCTGCCGAGATGGTCGGCCAGCGTCTGTCGCAGCGCCGGCACGCCGCGCGGGTCGGGGTAGCCGATCGCGTCGAGCGGCGCCTGGCCCCAGGCCGCCCGCAGCGAGCGCAGCCAACGGTCCCGGGGGAAAGCCGCGAGGTCGGGAAGGCCGGGGTGGAAGTGGTAGCGGTAGCTGGGCAGCAGCGATTCCGCCGCCTCGCGCGGCCTTGCCGGTCGCACCGTCCTCGCCACTCGCACCGGCGCCCCTTGGCGGGTGAGCAGGTATCCCTCGGCGGCCAGCTGCCCGTAGGCCTCGGAGACGACCCCGCGAGAAACTCCCAGCTCAGCTGCGAGACCGCGGGTCGAGGGCAGACGCGTACCGGCGGCCAGCCTGCCGTCGCGGATGCCGTCGCGAATCGCCCGCTCGATCTGTTCGTGCAGCGGCAGGTCGCCTTCGCGGTCGAGGTCGATCAGGAGAGCTTCTCCAACTGGTCCTTTAGAGGAAGCCATTACTGGAACTGTAAAGAGGACCAGTAGTCCCATACCTTGCGGGGTGCAGGCAAGGAGGCCGCCATGAGATCCGAAAGCGAGGAAGCGCGATGAGCCCGATCACCGTTGTCGGCGGAGGCCTGGGCGGCCTCACCGCAGCAATCTCCTGCGCCGAGGCAGGGCACGAGGTTCGCCTGCTCGAGGCGCACGATCAGCTCGGCGGGCGAGCCCGCAGCATGGACGGGCCCTACAGGGCCAACTTCGGGCCGCACGTGATCTACAAGGACGGGGATCTCTGGCACTGGCTGCGCGAGCGCAACCTCCTGCCGCCCTACGCCGGCCTGCCGATGGCCGGCGTTCGCTTCCGCTACGAGGGGAAGGCGCGGCGGATGCCGCCGCTCGGCGCTGCCCCTTCGGTGCTCCGCCTGCGCGGGCGCGAGGCGCCGGTCGACGTCGACTTCCGCAGCTGGGCCGCCTCCCACACCGACGAGCGCACCGCGGCGATGCTGAGCTCGGCTGCAGGGGTGTGGACCTTCCACCACGATCCCGGCGAGCTCTCGGCGGCGTTCCTCTGGTCGCACACGGTCCGGGTCCTGCTCAGCCCGCCGCCGACGGCGCGCTACCTGGTCGGCGGCTGGGGATCGCTGGTGGCGGCGATGGAGGAGCGGGCTCGGCAGCTCGGCGTCGTGATCGAGACCGGCTGCCACGTCGACTCGCTGCCGGCGTCACCGGTGATCGTCGCCACCGAGCTGCCCCAGGCGGAAGCGCTGCTCGGCGAGCCGCTCTCCTGGCCCGGCGGCCACACCGTCTGCCTCGACCTTGGGCTCACGCACCGGCGGGGAGACCCGTTCGTGGTCTCCGATCTCGACGAGGCGGGCTGGATCGAGCGCTTCAGCGCCCCGGACCCCTCGCTGGCGCCGGAGGGAGAGGAGCTCGTGCAGGGCCAGATGCCGATCCGTCCCGGGGAGGACGTCGAGCTGGCGGCCGCGCGGCTCGAACGGCTGCTGGACCAGTCGTTCCCGCAGTGGCGCGATCGGGTCACCTGGCGCCGCCGCCAGGTGATGAAGCAGCGGACCGGCGCCCTGGACATGCCCGGCACCTCCTGGCGGGACCGGCCGGCGATCGACCGCGGCGACGGCGTCTTCCTCGTCGGCGACATGGTCGCGGCGCCGGGGCTGCTGTCGGAGGTCTCCTGGGGGAGTGCGGTGCGCGCGAGCGAGCTGGCGGTCGCGGCAGCCGGCTCGAACCGGGCCGCGGTGCGGGCGGCCTAGCTGGGACGGGGCGGAACCTGCGGCTCGCCGAGGCCGAAGGTGTCGTAGGCGGCGAACTCGGCGAAGGTCTTGTGGGTGGGCCCGTGGTAGTCGGAGCTCGCGGTGGGGACCAGATCAAGCTCGGAGCAGAGCTGGAGCAGGTGTTCGGTCTGCTCCTTGGTGTGGCTCGGGTAGTAGGCCTCGACGCCGTCGGGCTCGAGGGAGCGGATCAGGTCCTCGACCTGGGCGGGGTCCTTGACGTCCCAGTAGGGATGGGCCACCACGGCGACGCCGCCCGCCTCGCGAATCAACTCGACCGCCTGCTCGGCGGTGGGCCAGCGGCGGGGGACGAAGGCCTTGGCGCCGGGCACCAGGTACTCCTCGAAGAAGGGGCCGAGGTCGCCGGTCGCGCCGGCTGCGCGGGCGATGTGGGGGCGGCCGATCGAGTCGGCTGCGCCCGCCTCGCGGATCGCGTCGTCGAGCGTGAGGTCGAAGCCCTCGCGCCGCAGGTTCTGGACGATCTCCCCGGCCCGGGTGCGCCGCTCCTCCTGGGCCCGGTCGCAAGCCGGCGCCATCTTCTCCAGGTCGATCCAGTAGCCGCAGACGTGCAGGTCTTCGGCATAGCGATGGACGCAGGACATCTCGATCGCCGGCACCAGCTCGATCCCCAGCCGGTGCGCCGCCACTTCCGCCTCGGGGACCCCCGCGATCGCATCGTGGTCGGTCAAGGCCAGCGTGGTGACCCCGGCCTCGGCAGCTTTCTCTACCACCTCGGCAGCGGGTAGCTGCCCGTCCGAGACCGTCGAATGACTCTGCAGCTCGATAAGCACGACGGCGCAGCCTAGCTGTCCGCCAAATAAATAGACTGCGCCGCCGTGTTCCAGAAGGTCCTAATCGCTAACCGCGGCGAGATCGCCATCCGCGTCGCCCGCACCCTGAAGGAGATGGGCATCACCTCGGTCGCCGTCTACTCGGAGATCGACCGCGACGCCCCCCACGTGCGCGAGGCCGACGAGGCCTTCCTGATCGGCCCGGCGGTCCCCGCCGAGAGCTACCTGAACATCGAGAAGATCATCGAGACCGCCAAGGAGGCCGGCGCCGAAGGGATCCACCCCGGCTACGGCTTCCTCGCCGAGAACGCCGACATGGCCCGTGCCTGCGCCGATGCGGGCATTACCTGGATCGGCCCGCCGCCGGAGTCGATCGAAGCGATGGGCTCGAAGACGCGGGCGCGTGAGATCATGGAGAAGGCCGGCGTCCCGATCGTCCCCGGCTCGACCGAGGTCGCGGCCGATCTCGAGGACGCCAAACGCCAGGCCGAGGAGGCCGGCTATCCGGTCGCCTGCAAGGCCGCGGGCGGCGGCGGCGGCAAGGGCTTCCGCGTCGCGATGACGCCGGACGACCTGCAGGAGGCCTACGAGGGCTCCTCGCGCGAAGGCGAGAAGTTCTTCTCCGACCCCCGCGTCTACGTCGAGCGCTACCTCGAGGACCCGCGCCACGTCGAGGTCCAGGTGCTGGCCGACTCGCACGGCAACGTGATCCACCTCGGCGAGCGCGACTGCTCGCTGCAGCGCCGCCACCAGAAGGTCGTCGAGGAGGCGCCGGGCCCGCACGTCGACGAGGAGATGCGCGAGCGGATCGGCAAAATCGCCACCGACGCGGCCGAGGCGGTCGGCTACCGCGGCGCCGGCACGATCGAGGGGATGCAGGTCGGCGACGAGTACTTCTTCCTCGAGATGAACACCCGCGTCCAGGTCGAGCACTGCGTGACCGAGATGGTCACCGGCGTCGACATCGTCCGCGAGCAGATCCTCGTCGCCGCCGGCGAGC